>URUZ01000352.1 GCA_900551225.1 uncultured Clostridium sp. | reverse complement strand
TTTTTTTCAAGCAGAAGACGGCATACGAGATCCTCTCTGGTCTCGTGGGCTCGGAGATGTGTATAAGAGACAGGTTACAATCGGCGGAACATCCGCCAAGGCGGGGCGGGGCAGGATGTGGGGCACGCTGCTGGGCTCCCTGATCATGGGCATGATCTCCAACGCGCTGAACATCATGAAAATATCTCCGTATTATCAGTTTGTCGCATTGGGCGCTGTGCTGGTAATCGCTGTTGCAATTGATAAATTGAAGGACTAAAGTTCAAACACGCTCTGACAGAAAGGGGACAGAAAAATGAAATCGCTTATTATGGAAGGGCCGGGAAGAAGCAGGATCACTGACATTGAGGTGCCGGTTCCCGGACCAGGGGAAGTATTAATAAAGATGAAATACTGCGGTGTCTGCAGTTCGGAGCTGGAGCCGTGGGAGACGGCTGCCAATGGGCAGACCTTTGGCCATGAGCCAATGGGGACAGTGGAAGCCCTGGGTGACGGGGTGACGGGGATCGGGCAGGGGGACCGTGTGACTGGCCTGTCCAGTCCCTGCTATGCCCAGTATACGATTATGAAGGAAGAACACTGCGTTGTGATACCGGAGGGCGTAGCGGATGAGGACGCCATGGGGGAGGCCCTGGCATGCCTGGTCAATGTGGGCGCACAGATGTCCCTGGCCGCCCCTGGTGATCCCTTTGTGGTGGTGGGCTGTGGCTATATGGGTCTGGGGATGATCTCCCTGATGCGCGCCATGGGGGCGGGAACCATAATCGGCGTGGATATCCGTGAGGAGGCAAGGGGCAATGCGCTGAAATACGGCGCGGATATTGTCTATTCACCGGATACGCTGCCCGAGGAGTATTATTTCTCTAAGCATGATTTTGGCGGCCATGTGTTAGGCCCTGGGAGAAAAAAAGAGATGTTTTCCGTCGGATTCCCCCGGGTGGAGGAGTTTGCGGGAACAGGAAGCGCCCTGCGTCTGGCGGGTGATATTACCAGCATGAACGGTCAGCTGGGAATCGGGGGTTACCATCTGGGCGGGGACAGGAATATTGATTTCCAGCAGTGGAACTATAAGATGATGAGGGTGCTCAATACGCAGATCCGGGATGACGACCTGGCGGCCCGGTATTGCCGGCAGGCCCTGGACCTGATCGCAAGGGGCCAGTGGAAGTTCACCGGCACGGTAAACCCCAGCCACATTTTTACCCTGGAGGAGTTTGACTACTGCCAGCTTCAGCTGAAGAACAAACCTTCCGGCTTCATAAAGGCGCTGATTCGCTGCAATGATTAAAGAGAAGGCGGAGGTTTTGGACATGGAGATACTGAATTTTGGCTCCCTGAATATTGATAATGTGTATCGTGTAGAATATATCGTTAAACCCGGAGAGACGGTTTCCTCCAAGGAGCTGGTGCTGTATCCGGGTGGGAAGGGGCTTAACCAGTCCGTGGCCCTGGCCAAGGCGGGAGTGCCCGTGTACCATGCGGGAGCCATAGGGGAGGACGGCGGAATGCTGGTCCGGTTCTGTGAGGACAACGGTGTAAACACCAAGTTTATCCGCAAGGTAGAAGCCCCCACGGGAAATGCCATTATCCAGGTGTCGGACGACGGCGAGAACAGCATTGTGCTGTTTAAAGGCGCTAATTTTGAAAATGATGTTGAATACATTAAACAGGTGCTGGATCATTTCAAGTCAGGTGATTTCCTGATCTTACAGAATGAGATCAACTGCCTGAAGGAAATGATCAGCCTGGCCTATGAAAAGGGCATGGTAATCGTTTTAAACCCATCGCCCATGAACCAGCTGATTCTGGAAGCTGACCTGAGAAAGGTCACATATTTCGTGATGAATGAGATCGAGGGCTATCAGATAACCGGCAAGATTGAGCCGGAAGAGATTCTGGAAGAAATGATAAGGCGGTATCCCCAGAGCCGGATTGTGCTCACACTGGGTGTGAACGGGGCCTATTACCAGGATGGGGAAAGGCGGCTGTTCCAGGAGATATTTAAGGTGAAACCTGTTGACACCACTGCGGCCGGGGACACATTTACCGGATACTTTATCGCTGCCCTGAACAGGGGGATGGATGTCAGGGACGCCTTAAAGCAGGCGTCAAAGGCCTCCTCCATCACGGTTTCCAGAATGGGGGCCGCTGTGTCGATTCCATATGAGAACGAGGTGTTCTGCTGATCTTAAATGACCCGGCTGCGCGGTAAGCGGCAGCCGGGTCATGCTGCGTCTATGGGGACATGGGGAAAAGGTATTGCATATATCCGGTTTGCGGTCTAATATAGATAGAAGTGTGCTGCGGCCGGACCGCAGGACTGTTTGTGTAATTCTGGAAGTTAAATGATATGGGAGGATCGATCAATGGAACAATGTGAAGCCTGGGAGCTGGCCAGGCAGCTGGTGCAGATGGACAGCTCCGACCCCGGTGCTTATGAGGGGCAGATCGGTGACTGGATATATGGGTGGCTTAAGAATCAGATTCTGGGGGCAGGTCTGGAACTTAGAGAACAGCCCGGCGGGGAGCCTGGGGAACAGACCGGCGGGGAGCCTGGGGAACAGCCCGGCGGAGCGCTTGGGGATCAGCCTGGCAGCGTACTTCTCTGCCGTGAGGAGGTTCTGCCCGGGCGCAGCAATGTGATGGCAAGGATACCCGGGACCAAGGGGGGCGCGGCCCTGATCTATATCTGCCATATGGACACTGTGATGCTGGGGGACGGCTGGGATGAGGATAAGCCGCCTCTGGGGGCAGTGGTTCAGGACGGACGCCTGTACGGGCGGGGGGCCTGCGATATGAAGTCCGGGCTGGCCTGCGCCCTGACGGCATTTTCCAGGGCGCTGGGACAGATAGGGCAGACCGGGAAATGGCCGCAGCGGCCTCTGGTGTTCATCGGGACAGTGGATGAGGAGGACTTTATGAGGGGCGTGGAGGCGGCCATCCGCTCCGGCTGGGTCACGGACAAGGACTGGATTCTGGACACTGAACCAACGGACGGCCAGATCCAGGTGGCTCACAAGGGCCGCACCTGGTTTGAGCTGACCATGGCCGGGATTACCGCCCATGCCAGCAATCCCTGGAAGGGCGCGGATGCCATTGCCGCCATGGCGGAGTCCATCAGCCTGATCAGACGGCGCATCCTGGCCTGCCCGGAACATCATGACCTGGGCAGGTCCACGGTGACCTTCGGCCAGATCACGGGGGGCTACAGGCCCTATGTGGTGCCCGACTCCTGCAAGGTATGGATCGACATGCGCCTGGTGCCTCCCACGGACACCGGAGCGGCCAGGGAGATCCTGGAGGAGGCCATCAGGGCGGCGGAGGAAGCGGTGCCCGGGGTGAAGGGCAGCTATGTGGTCACAGGGGACCGCCCCTATGTGGAGAAGGATGAGGCTTCCATGCTGCTGGAGGCCCTGTGCGGCGCCTGCCGGGACGTGAACGGCCAGGCGGTTCAGGTGGGCAGCTTCAACGGCTATACCGACACAGCGGTGATCGCCGGTACCCTTCATAACCACAACTGCATGTCCTACGGCCCCGGCAGCCTGGAGCTGGCCCACAAACCCAATGAGTGGGTTCCCTATGAGGACGTTGCCCGCTGCCAGAAGGTGCTGTGGCGGCTGGCGGAGACAGCAGCGTTTTAGATACGATCTATGGCGGCGGCAGGGGCGTAAATCTTTGTTTTGCCTTTTAATGCTGTTTGTGCTATATTGTATGTAGTTTTTAAACGAGGAGAATTGATACATGAAAGAGACAGCATTAGTAATCATGGCCGCTGGCATCGGCAGCAGATTTGGCGGCGGAGTAAAACAGCTTGCGCCGGTTGGACCAAGCGGGGAGATCATTATGGATTACTCCATTCATGACGCCATGGAAGCAGGGTTTAACAAGGTGGTATTTATCATCCGGAGAGATCTGGAGGAGGACTTTAAGGAGATTATCGGCCGCCGCATCGAGAAGCTTATTCCCGTCACATACGCGTACCAGGAGCTGGACGCCCTTCCCAAGGGATATGAAGTGACTCCGGGCCGCACCAAGCCCTGGGGCACAGGCCAGGCGGTACTGACCGTGAAAGGGCTTGTGGACTGCCCCTTCCTGGTGATCAATGCCGACGATTATTACGGCAAAGAGGGCTTCCGCCTGATTCATGACTACATGGTAAACGACATGAAGACAGACAGCGGTGTGTATGATGTGTGCATGGGCGGATTTATCCTGTCCAACACCCTCAGCGACAACGGAAGCGTGACCCGCGGCGTATGCCAGGTGGATGAGAACGGCATCTTAAAGACAGTCAACGAGACCTACAATATCCGTATGACGGAGGAGGGCCTCACAGCCCAGGATGAACAGGGCGGCCCTGTGGCAGTCAGCCCGTCCCAGCCGGTTTCCATGAACATGTGGGGACTGCCGGTGGAGTTCCTGGATGAACTTGAGAATGGTTTCCCGGTGTTCTTAGATCAGCTGAAGGAAGGGGATTTAAAGGCAGAGTATCTGCTGCCCAGTATCATTGATGGGCTGGTGCAGTCCGGGAAGGCCCGGGTGCGGGTTCTGAGCACACCGGACAAATGGTTCGGCGTGACCTACCAGGAGGATAAGCAGGCAGTGGTGGCTGCGATCCGCGCGCTGGTTGACGCAGGAGTGTATAAAGAAAAATTGTTTGATTTATAAAATGTAAGAAAATGGGTGTTCTGCGGGACATCCATTTTTTTATTGTCCTGGTGTTGGCATATTTTCCAAAGTTGCTGCCTATACTATAGAAAATGACGGGGCCGGAGCTTTAGAGCGAAAAACCCCGTGCGAAAAGCCTGCCGGCGGTGACTCACAGCGGCAAATAAGAATCATCAGGTGGACAACTCTATTATGAAATTATGGAAACAGTTTGGAATACAAAAACAAGTTGATATTGACTATTTTGATACAAGACGGGATTTTCAGGCGGACGATTTCGCGGCCAGGCTCAATGAGCTGATTCTGGAGGAACTAAACAACCGGGAAAAGGTGGGCGTGATGTTCCTCTGTATCGGCACGGACCGTTCCACAGGGGACAGCCTGGGACCTCTGGTGGGTCACAAACTGCGGGCCAGGCGGCTGCGCAGGGCAGCGGTGATCGGCACCCTGGAACGGCCGGTCCACGCCATGAATCTGGACCTGTATGCCAGGTACATCAGGCTGCACTACCCGGACTATGTGGTGGTTGCCATTGACGCCTCGGTGGGCAGCAGCGACCATGTGGGCTACGCCACCCTTGGAAAAGGTTCCCTGAAGCCCGGGCTGGGCGTCAGCAAGGAGCTGGAGGCAGTGGGGGATATCGCCATCACGGGGATTGTGGGCGGCTGCGGCAATTATGACCCGGTGATGCTCCAGAGTGTGCGCCTCTCCATGGTGATGCAGATGGCGGACTGTATCTGTGAGAGCATATTTCTTGTCGAACGATTATGGGAAAACGCTGTCATCATATGACAAAATACGCCTATAGGATGTGTTAAGCTTGCACTGAATTACGAAAATAAGACAGCGGGGTGATTCTATGGGAGAATTGTATGAACCGTATCCAAAACTGCCCAAGAACATAAGGCAGATCGGTGAACGGGATCAGGTTCTGAAGTTATATGTTGAAGATTATGTAAACACTTATTTGAAGCGGCTCCATCCGTCAGGCGGATCAGATCTGAGGGTGGGCCTGCTTCTGGGAAATGTGGAAATGCATGAGGACACGCCCTACGTGTTCGTGGACGGCGCCCTGGAGATGGAGGGTGTCACCGAGGAGGGCGAAAAGGTGGCCTTCACCGAGGACTCCTGGAAAAAGGCGTACCAGGATGTGGAGCAGATGTTCCCCAAGCGGACGGTCCAGGGCTGGTTCCTGTGCGGAAGTCCCGGCTGCAATCTGAGTCCCATCAATTACTGGAAGCAGCATGGGCGTTACTTTACCGGAAAACATCAGCTGATGTATTTGAATTCCGGCCTGGAAAGTGAGGAAGCCTTATACATAACATCCCCGGATGGATTTTATAAGCTTCGGGGCTACAGCATTTTCTACGAGCGCAACCAGATGATGCAGGATTACATGATTCTGCACAGGGATACCAGCCGTGTGGAAGCCGGTGTGGATGATAAGGTGATCCGCGACTTTAAGCGGCGGATGGACGAGCGTAAGACCGAGGTGGAACACCACAGGGGCACTGTGGGGCTTCTCACGGGACTTTGCAGCGTGCTGGCCATAACCGTGCTGGCAGGCGGCGTTGCCATGTTCAACAATTTCCACAAGATGCGTCAGATGGAGGGAGTGATTGCCTCCGCCATACCAGGCGGACATGCCCTGGTTGGGAGCAAGAAGGTGGAGGACCCCTCAGGCAAGGGCTGGACCGATGTCAATGGGCCGGACTATGTGATAGAGGAGGCCAAGGGCCAGATCTTCCCCACCGCAGCAGACTCAGGCGAGGGGACAGGCCAGTCAGAGAGCGCGGCCCAGGCAGGCATTGTGATGGGAGCCGGGCGCACGGAGGCAGATACCACCAGGGAGAGCGCATCTAAGGTGACACTGGAGAC
>URUZ01000351.1 GCA_900551225.1 uncultured Clostridium sp. | reverse complement strand
GAAGAATACTATGGGGTCCGGCTCTTTGACCGGATATCCAAGAAGCTGTACCTGACGGAAACGGGCAAGCGTCTGCTGCAGTACGCCCGCCATATTATCTCCCTGTTTGACGAGATGGAACAGGGTATCCGGGACTGGGATGTGGTGGGCACCCTGCGGGTGGGAACCAGCATCACTGTGGGTACCTATCTGCTGCCCGGCTATATCCGGCGGATGGGGGAGCTGTATCCGGAGCTGCGGGTGGAAGCCCGCATCGAGAACTCCGGCAGCATAGAACAGTGTGTGCTGGAGAATGAGATCGACGTGGGGATCATTGAAGGCATTGCCCACAGCCCCTACATAAACAGCGAGAGCTTCCCCGGGGATTCCTTGGCATTTATCTGTCCCAAGGGCCACCGGTTCTCCGGAAGACGGGATGTGAAGCTGGCGGAACTGCAGGGGGAAGATTTTGTGCTGCGGGAGAAGGGGAGCGCGGGCAGGGAGATCTTCGACGGCCTCAGTGCGGCCCATGAGCTGGATATACGGATCACCTGGCAGAGTGCCAGCAACCAGGCCATTATCCACGCCGTGGCCGGGGGATTCGGAATCTCCGTGCTGCCGGAACTGTTGGTGAAGGATGGAATAAGAGACGGGGAACTGGGCCAGTTCTGGGTGGAGGGGCAGGTTTTGGAACGGAAATTCTCCGTCATTTACCACAAAAACAAATTCCTGGCCCATGGGGCCAGGGAATTGATTGCAATCTGTATGGAGGGCGGGGGACAGCCCCCTGGAACAGCGTGTTCTAAACTGTCAATGCCTTCAGCCGCGGCACGTCCGTGATGGTGACCGTTCCCCTGGACAGGGTGACCAGGCCTTCCTTCTCGAAGTATTTTAACATCCTGGACACCACCTCCCTGGCGCTGCCCAGATTCTTGGCAATCTGGTCGTGGGTGGCTGTGATGGAGGGGGAGCCCGTTTTGCGGCGCTCATCTTCCAGGTAGGAGGCCAGCCGCTTGTCAAAGCTGGAGAAGAGTATCTGGCTCATCGCCCACATTACATCGGAGAAGCGCTCCGCGGTCTGCCGGTAGATGAAGTTCTCCACATAGGAATTCTTCTCCATGAACCGGTGGATGCAGCCGGAGCGGGTAATTAGCAGACGGCTGTCCTCAGAGGCTTCCACATAGATGTCAAAGGTGATCTCTGACATGACGCAGGAGGCGGACAGGGTGCACACCTCCCCTGATTCCACCCTGAACAGGGTTACTTCCCGGCCCTCGTCCGACTGGATGTAGACCCGGGCCTGGCCGGACAGCACGACAAAGACGCCCAGGCACTCGTCCCGGTCGCTGCGGATGAAGCTGCCCCGCTCAAAATTGCGGACAGCGGAGCAGGAGATGAAGGATTCCTGCTCATCCTGGTTTAAGTTCTCCCAGAAGGAATACTGCTCCTGAAGGCAGGAGCGGATGCTGTTATTTTGACTGGTCATATATACTGTCCTTTCTCAGATACATTCTAGCTAAAGATTGATATTGGCTTTTCTGGCCTGGCTGCACAGGTCCCTGGTCTGCAGGGTGTAGGTGCGGCCGTTTTTGATAAAATGAGTGCCGCACTGCCTGAATTCGAAGTGGACATTCTGATGCATGCACTGTTCGCGGATGGACAGGACCCAGTCATAGTCAAGGGGCCTGGCGCTGCGGTCCGACTCTCCGCCCACCACAACCAGTTCTGTGCCCTTTATATAAGGTTCAATGTCAACCGCCTCCAGAAGGGGCTGGCAGATAATGTTCCTGTGCCGGATGGGAAGCCGTGCAAACAGCTCCAGCCGTCGCCGGACTGTGTCCCGGTTCTCCACCGTGCAGCCCACGGTTACATTGTCATAGCCCTCTCCCCAGTCAGGCGGCATACACTGTTCAAACCGCTCGATCCGCTTGGTGAGGAACAGAAAATGCAGGTCTGACCGCTCCCGGATCATATCCCAGCACTCCCCGCGCCAGGGGTCTGCCTCCTGGATCAGAAAGTCCGTGGAAAAGCAGAGATAGACCAGCTGTCCCGGCTTCATGGTATAAAATCCCTTTTTTGTCTTTTGCGCCGGCGCATAAAAACGGTCTGTTTTCTCAATTATGCCCGTATCCACACCGCGCTTATAATCCCCCTTATGTATATAACAGTATTTGCAGCCGTCGCTGCATCTGTGGCAGCCCCGCCACGGATTCCACATCGCCATCATCCCACCCCCGCAGGTTTTACGCAGCCATCCCCCTGGCTGTCCCTTTTACACAATTATAGCGCGCAAATACCGGAGAGTAAAGGCATTCATGTGATTATCAGGCTGTCTAATAACGTATGTGCGCCACCAAGTCCATTATGCTCCCCTCCATTTCCGTGATATAAGCCAATTATTAACATTTTTGCATAATTATGCAAACAAAAACCTTGACATTCACTTTCACATGGCTTATTATGTCTTTAACAAATTTTTAGCGATGGCGCTGTTGTGAGATACACAATCGCGCCATTTGTATAAATAAACGTGAAATGTGACCGTACCGTACATTTTACAATTTTTAGGAGGGCTGTATGAAAGGGAAAACAAAAGAAAAGAAACCATTTAAGCTGCCGGATACCTATGTCCTGGTTGCCATCATGCTGATTGTGATGGCAGCCTTGACGTATATCATTCCGGCCGGCACCTATGACATGGTGAAGGATGAGGTCACCGGCAAAGAGCTGGTGGATGCCACCTCCTTCCATTTTATTGAGAGGACGCCCACTACGTTCCTTCAATTTCTGATGGCTTTTTACTCTGGCCTCAACAAGAACTATTCCACCATCTTCTTTGTAACGCTGATCGGCGGATATTTCAAGATCGTCAATGAGACCGGAGCCATCACCAACGGCCTGGCAGTGGCTATCAAGCGGTTAAAGAGCAAGGCCCTGGTGGCCATCCCTGTTGTGATGCTCAGCTTTGCCTTCCTGGGCGCCACCGGCGTGCTGATCAATCCTGTGGTAGCCTTTATCCCCATCGGCCTGGTGGTTGCCCAGCAGATGAAGATGGACAGGGTGGCGGCCATGGCCATCATTTACCTGGGCTGTTTCGCCGGCTGGTGTACCTCCTTTATGGCGGCAGGGTCCGTCCAGCTGGCCCAGCAGATCGCCGATATCCCCGTGCTGTCCGGCACAGGGCTGCGCTTTATCGTCACCTGTATTGTCACAGTGGTAACCATCATCTATGTGATGCGCTACTGCCATAAGATCCGGGTGGACCAGACAAAGGGCATTCTGTATGGGACTGAGTACGCGGGCTTTGGCGAGTTGGACGAGATGGAGGAGGAGCACTCCTTCAGCCATAAGGACATGCTGATCCTGGTGGTGGTATTCGGAAGCCTGGGGCTCTACGTGTGGGGCGCTGTGACAAAGGGCTGGGGCCAGGAGTACATGGCCGCGTTTATGCTGGCATCCTCCGTGCTGTCCGGCTTCATCGCAGGCATGAACCCGGATGAGATCTCCCGCGCGTTCATGAAGGGCTGCCGGGAAATGGCCTACGGCGCAATCCTGATCGGTTTCGCCAGCGCCATATCCGTGCTGCTGACCGATGGACATATCATCCATACCCTTATCTATGCGGCATCCCTGCCGTTAAAGGCTCTGCCCACCTCAATTGCGGCAGTATTTATGTTCTATATCAACCTGGTATTTAACTTTTTCGTATCCTCAGCTTCCGGTCAGGCGGCCATTGTTATGCCGATCATGACCCCTCTGGCCGATGTAATCGGAGTGACCAGGCAGGTTGCGGTTCTGGCTTTCCAGTACGGCGACGGACTGTCCAACACCATTATCCCCACCTCGGGCGTGCTGATGGCAGCTCTGGGCGTGGCCGGAGTCCCGTTCTCCAAATGGCTGAAATTCCAGGTGCCCCTGTTCTTAATCTGGACCCTGATCTGTACAATTGCCATTGTAATTGCCGTTATGATCGGCTATCATTAAGATATAACAGGTAAAGGAGAAGACTGATGGAAGAAAAAATTTTATCCTATCTGAAAGAACATGAAGACGAGATTTTTGCAGATCTGAAGATGTTGGTGGCGGCGGAGGCATCCTCCGCGGATATCCAAGAGCTGGCGGCCTGCCGCCAGGTCCTGACCGGCCTGATCCGGGAACGTGTGGGATCAGAGGCAGTTGTCTACGAGGCAGAGGGCGGCCACAATCCCATCCGGTTTGAGTATGGGCAGGGGGAGGAGCAGGTGCTGCTGATCGGCCACTATGATACGGTCTGCACCATTGGCACCATGGATTATTACATAGAGGACGGCCGGCTCCACGGACCCGGCGTCCTGGACATGAAGTCCGGACTGGTCTCCGCAATCTGGTCCATGAAGGCTTACAAGGACCTGGGCATTGACCCGGGCAAAAAGCTGGTGATGGTAATCAACGCGGATGAGGAGATCCGCAGTCCTGAGTCCAGCGACATCATCTGCGGCCTGGCTAAGGGCTGCAAGGCGGCACTGGTGTGTGAGCCGGCTGTCAGCAACGGAGACTTAAAGACAGGGCGCAAGGGCAGCATGGGTTTTAACGTGACCATTCACGGCAAGGCCTCCCACGCGGGACTCAACCCCAAGGCGGGTATCAACGCTGTGGAGGAGATGGCCAGAGAGATCCAGTATATTCACAGCCTGACGGATTATGAGGTGGGAACCACACTGAACGTGGGAATCTGCAGCGGCGGGACCAAGGCCAACGTGGTGCCGGATCTGGCCCGCATGGTGGTGGACTGCCGGTATATGAAGATGTCTGAGGGGGAGAGAATCAAAAAGCTGATCGAAGAGCTTCCGCCCAGCGTGCCGGGAACCACCAGAGAGGTGGAGACAGACGAAGGAATGCCGCCCATGGAACAGACCCCTGGCAATCTGGGGCTGTTTGAACTGGCAGCGGAGTCCGGCAAAAAACTGGGACTTACCTTCTCACACCAGTTCGTGGGCGGCGGAAGTGACGGTAATAAAGTGAGTGCAATGGGAATCCCCACACTGGATGGTCTGGGGGCAGTGGGGGACGGAGCCCACGCTGTCAACGAGCATCTGATCATTGACCAGTATATCCCGCGGATTGCGCTGTTAGCTTCCCTGATTATCCGAATCTAAGGAGCAGGAGCCGGAAGCGCAGTCGGAGCAGGACCCGCGGCAGGACCTGGCCTTGGCCTGGCAGATCATCTGGGTCATGGTGCCCATAGGACAGTAGACGCACCATGACCTGGGCTTAAACAGAACCATTGTGATGAGCCCCAGTATGGTGGAGGTGAGCATCACGCTGTAGAAGCCAAAGGCAAACTGGGACACCCACAGGGGCAGGCCCGTAACATAGTAGGCCTGGTTCCAGGGCAGACGGAAGGTCCACAGCAGGGTAACCACCTGCTTTAAGTCCCTGGCTCCGCGAAATACCAGCACAGTGTTAAAGATCATCTGGCAGAACATAAACATGAAAAATGCCAGGAAGCCATAGCGGAAGGCCTTGGACCGGAGCCATCCGGGAATAGGACGGCTGCTGGACAGGCGCAATTTTTTGCCCGCCAGGGCGAACAGCTGGCCCCTGCCGCAGTAGCGGTTGCAGTAGACCTTGGACCCTGTGGCAACGGCCAGAGCCAGAGGGACGATGAAACAGATCAGCCCCAGCCAGGCAAACAAGATGTTAAAATATCCCAGAATTAAATAAGAAAGGGAGGCAATCCAGAGGTAGTCATACCACTTTTTTTTCATCTGCTGTCCCCTTTCTATAAGCCCCGCTCTGTCATGGATATGACACAGGCGGGGCATTCTTTTTCACATTTACCGCAGCCCACACAGGCGGCGGGGTTCACGGCTGCATAACAGCCATGTATGATATTGATGGCGTTCCTGGGGCAGACCTTCAGACAGCACCCGCAGGCAACGCAGCTGTTCCGGTCAACGGCAGCCAGCCGTCTGGAAGCGGCCATATCAGTTGATGGTCTCCAGCATTGTGTCCAGCTCTTTGCGGCTGATAACTCCGCTGTTCTTGTGAACCAGTTTACCATCCTTGAAGAACAGCAGGGTGGGAACTGTCATAATGCTGTACTGATTCGCCAGTTCCATTTCCTCATCAATGTCAACTTTGTAAAAATGTACGTCTTTCAGCTCATCTGCAGCGCTCTCAACCATGGGAGCCAGCATCTTACAGGGGCCGCACCAGGTTGCGAAGAAATCTACTACTGAGATATGTCCGTTTTCGTTGGTCTTTTCGTTGAAGTTCGCTTTCTTTAAATGTTCCAGTTTCATATGATTATACCTCCATGATTTTGTTGTTGAGTTGTTTGATGAACTAAGGATAGCATATATGAAACAGAAGATCTGTGATTAAGTCACTTTTTATTCCAAAAGTTTAATGAAAAAACTAAGTTTCTGTAGTATGATAAGTACGTTAAGGTTTTTTAACAAAAGATCGGGCCGGGGAACAGCAGTCTGTTGCCTGGGAAAGGAAGAAAATGGGAAATAATGGGGATATGCTGAGGATCTGTCTCTTATACACATCTGACGCTGCCGACGAGCGATCTAGTGTAGATCTCGGTGGTCGCCGTATCATTAAAA
>URUZ01000350.1 GCA_900551225.1 uncultured Clostridium sp. | reverse complement strand
GCCATACCGTCCGCAGCTTCAGCAGTGTCTCGTAGATCAGTTCCATGGTATGGTCGGCGCTGTACAGGATGCCGGAGCTGAGAAACAGGCCCTCAATATAATTCCTGCGGTAGAACTCAATAGTCAGGGTACACACCTCGTCCGGTGTAAAGGCAGTCCGCACCACATCATTGGAACAACGGTTCACGCAATACTTGCAGTCATAGATACACTGGTTGGTGAACAGGATCTTCAGCAGGGAAATACACCTTCCATCTGCAGCGAAACTGTGACAGATACCAGCCGCAGATGCATTCCCAATGCCGTCGGACCGGCCCTTGCGGTCCACTCCGCTGGAGGTGCAGGCCACGTCGTACTTGGCCGCATCGGTCAAAATCTTCAATTTCTCCTGAATACTCAGATCTTCCTGTATCAGCATAATCCCACTGTCTCCCGTGCCTGTATTTTAAAGAAAACCAGAACAAATGTTCTATTTCTAAATTTTAACACGGCTTCCAGTGAAATGCAACCTCTTTTTCGAACATTTGTTCTTATTATTAAAAAAGGAAAGCTTCCCGCAGCGGTCTGCCGCAGGAAGCTTTCCTTCAAAATTCAGCTCTTTTTATATCCGTTCGGATTCATGGACTGCCATCTCCAGGAATCAGCACACATCTCCTCAATCCCCAGTTCAGCCACCCAGCCCAGTTCATGCTCGGCCTTGGCACAGTCCGCGTAGCAGGTAGCGATATCTCCGGCGCGTCTTGGCTTGACCTCATAGCCCAGTGGCTTGCCGCAGGCCTTCTCATAGGCGTGCAGCACATCAAGTACGCTGTAGCCGCAGCCCGTACCCAGATTGTAAATGGATACGCCTTCTTTGTCGCGCTGCATCTTCTCCACAGCCTTCACATGGCCTTTGGCCAAGTCCACCACATGGATGTAATCCCTGACGCCCGTTCCGTCCGGCGTATCATAGTCATCACCGAACACGCCCAGCGCCGCCAGCTTACCCACAGCAACCTGTGCAATGTAAGGTACCAGGTTGTTGGGGATTCCCTTCGGATCTTCCCCAATCAGGCCGCTCTCATGGGCACCGATGGGATTGAAATACCGGAGGAGCATCACATTCCACTCCGGATCAGCGGTGTGCAGATCCGTGAGAATCTGCTCCAGCATTGCCTTTGTTCTGCCGTAGGGGTTGGTGATGTCTCCCTTGGGGCACTCTTCTGTGATGGGAATAAACGCCGGATCTCCGTAAACAGTGGCTGAGGAACTGAATACAATGTTCTTCACTCCATGCTTTCTCATCTCATCGCAGAGAATCAGCGTACCTGTGATATTGTTATGATAATATTCCAGGGGCTTATGTACGGACTCGCCCACAGCCTTTAATCCTGCAAAATGGATCACGGAATCAATGGTCTCGTTTTCAAACACATCCGCCACACCCACTGCATCCAGGAGATCTACCTCGTAAAACTTCACCTTTTTGCCGGTGATCTGCTCCACGCGCTCCAGAGCTTCCTCACAGGAATTGTAGAGATTGTCCAGAACCACCACCTCGTATCCCGCATTCAGCAGCTCCACGCAGGTGTGGCTTCCGATATATCCAGCTCCTCCAGTGACTAAAATTGCCATAGCATTGTCCTCCTTTTTCTCGCCCTGTTTAAAATTTCACATCGGTTAACATTATAGCAAATCGCACGTAAGAAAACAATGCACTATTTTTCATTCTACCTATAAAATACTTTGAAAAAAGGGGACACCATGCAGGCATCCCCTCCCGCAGCCGTACATTTTAATAACAGCTGCTGTGCTTTTCAAACTCTCCCCGTATCTTTTCAATTGCACGCTTTTCAATGCGGCTCACATAGGATCTGGATATTCCCAGCTGCTGGGCGATCTCCCGCTGGGTATGTTCTTTGCCCCGGTACAGGCCGTAGCGCATGCGGATTACCGTTTTCTCCGTGTCCGACAGGCAGGATTCAAAGGCCTCGTACAGCTCCATCACGTCCTGCTTCAGAATCATGGTATCAACAGTTTCCTTGTTCTCCATCTCAATGATATCCACCAGGCTCACCGACTCCCCATCCTTGTCTACGCCGATGGGCTCAAAAAGCGATACTTCCTTGGACAGCTTCTTGCTGGCGCGCAGAAGCATCAGGATTTCATTCTCCACGCATTTGGCAGCATATGTGGCTAGGCGAGACCCCTTATCCACCTTAAAGGTATTCACTGCCTTAATGAGACCGATTGTCCCCACACTCAAAAGATCTTCCATGTCGTAATCCGGACTCTGGTATTTTTTCACTACATGGGCGACCAGGCGCATGTTCCGCTCAATCAGCACATCCCTGGCCGACTGGTCACCCTCTTTGCAGCGTTCCAGATATTCTTTCTCTTCCCTTGCACACAATGGTTTTGGAAATGTCTTCAAAGAAAGCCACCTTAACATTCCTTATGATCATTCTATGCTTAGGCAGCCTTCTAAGTGCTTTTACAAGTTTTTCCAGGCTGGTACTATTTTTATTGTGCAGTTTTACAGCCGGATTTTGTACTTTCCGGTGACGATCCGCCGGTAGAACAGGATGGTCAGGCCCGTGGCCGCAATCCAGCCGAAGGGCCAGGCCAGCCAGATGCCCGTGCTGCCAAAACGCTGGGTCAGCAGGTTGGCAAAAATGATGCGCAGAATCAGATCCGGCACAGTGGCCAGCACAAAATAAGCCATTGCCCCGGAGCCTCGGATGATTCCGTCGGTCATCAGCTTGATGGCAATCATAAAGTACAGAGGAGATACAATCCTGAGAAATTCCATGCCGGAGCGGATGGCCTGGCTGCTGCCCTCATTGAGAAACAGCTCCATCATCTGCCGGCTGCAAAAAAAGTACAGCCCTACAAAGGGGACCGCCGCCATCAGGGACAGGCCCACTCCCGTCTTAAAGCCCAGGGACAGCCTCTCCCGCTTCCCTGCGCCCAGATTCTGGGCAGTGTAGCTGGACAGGCAGCCCCCAAGCGCCATAAAGGTGTTGATGGCAAATGTATTCAGCTTCACAGCGCCGGAATAGCCCGCAATCACGGCCGAGCCGTACCGGTTCACAATCTCCTGGACAAACAGGTTGCCCACGCTCAGGACGCTCTGCTGCATAATACTGGGGATGGCAATGGCCGCAATCGACAGCAGAATCCGGCCGTCAAACAGCTGCGCCTTCTTTCCCTGGGAAATGCTCCCGGCTCCGCGCTCTGTGGAATCCCTGCGGAAGGTGCCCAGACGGCGGACCAGGGTATACAGCGCCAGAATGGCGGACACTCCCTGTGCGATGAACGTGGCCCAGGCCACACCGGCCACGCCCATGTGAAAGCCGTTCACAAACCAGTAGTCCAGCACAATATTCCCCACCGATGATCCCATCAGGAAGTACAGCGGCGTCCTGGAATCCCCCAAAGCCGTGAAAATGCCGGTACAGACATTATAAAAGAATAAAAATGTAAGCCCATATACATAGATCCGCAGGTATAAAGCCCCGTCCGCAAATATATCCGGCGGCGTGTTGATCCATCTCATCATGGGCGCGCAGAACAGGTAGCCGTATATTGTGAGCGCCAGACTCATGCCAAGGCAGGCCATAAACGCGGTGGTGACCGCAGTGCGCATCCTGATGAAATCCTTTGCCCCGAACAGGCGGGATACAATCACCGAGGCCCCCAGGTTGCTGCCCACCGCAAAGGCCATGAAGATCACCGTGATCGGATAGGAGGCCCCCACAGCCGCCAGCGCCGCCTCCCCGGCAAACTTTCCTGCGATCATACTGTCCGCAATATTGTAAAACTGCTGGAACATCACACTGACCATCATGGGCAGTACAAACCGCCACAGGGTCTTACCCGGATGCTCCACTGTCAGATCCGTAATCAATGAGTTCTCCTCCAAATACCATTATTTTCAAAAAAAGCCAACTTTACATATTATACTGCGCCTAACCCGGATCTTCAACATTTTTCAAAACAAAAAGGAGAGGGCTGCATTTTAAACCCTCTCCCACAGTATCCTGTTGGATTCCTACTTAGTGGTGGAACAGACGGATTCCCGTAAATGCCATCACCATGCCGTACTGGTTGCAGGTGTCGATCACCTGGTCGTCGCGCACGGAGCCGCCCGGCTGGGCCACGTATTTTACGCCGCTCTTGTAAGCCCGGTCAATGTTATCGCCAAAGGGGAAGAATGCGTCTGACCCCAGCGCCACGCCGCTCATCCGGTCCAGCCAAGCCCGTTTCTCCTCCCTGGTGAACACAGGGGGCTTCTCCTTGAAAATGTGTTCCCAGCGGCCCTCTGCCAGCACATCCATGGAATCCTCTCCTATGTAAACGTCAATGGCATTGTCCCGGTCCGCCCGCTTGATGGAGTCCACAAAGGACAGGTTCAGCACCTGGGGGGCCTGGCGCAGGAACCAGTTGTCGGCCTTGCTGCCCGCCAGACGGGTGCAATGCACTCTGGACTGCTGGCCCGCGCCGATTCCGATGGCCTGTCCGTCCTTAACATAGCACACGGAGTTGGACTGGGTGTATTTTAAGGTGATCAGGGAGATCATCAGGTCGATCTTGGCGCTGTCCGGCAGGTCCCGGTTCTCTGTCACTATATCGCGCAGCATATTCCGGTCAATCTTCAGGTTGTTGTGCCCCTGCTCAAAGACCACGCCGAACACCTGCTTGCGCTCCAGCTCCTCAGGCACATAGTCAGGGTCAATCTGGATCACATTGTAATTCCCGTTCTTCTTGGACTTTAAGATCTCCAGAGCCTCAGGCTCATACCCCGGAGCGATGACGCCGTCGGACACCTCCCGCTTAATCAGTCTGGCGGTATCAGCATCGCACACATCGGACAGGGAGATGAAGTCGCCGAAGGATGACATGCGGTCCGCGCCCCTGGCTCTGGCGTAGGCACTGGCCAATGGGGACAGATCTCCCATGTCCTCCACCCAGTAGATCTTCTTAAGGGTCTCATCCAGAGGCAGGCCCACGGCCGCCCCGGCAGGGGATACATGTTTAAAGGAGGCGGCCGCCGGAAGGCCTGTGGCTTCCTTAAGTTCCTTCACCAGCTGCCAGCCGTTTAAAGCGTCCATAAAGTTGATATAACCCGGTCTTCCGCAGAGAACTGTAATAGGCAGATCTTTTCCGCCCCGCATAAAGATTCTGGAAGGCTTCTGATTGGGATTGCAGCCGTATTTTAATTCTAATTCGTTCATGCCTGTACTCTCCTTAGTTTTTATTAACGATTCTGGTCTCATAGGTTCCATCTGCAATGTTGATGAAGCGGACAAACAGGGATACCTTGTTGTCCTCATTCAGGCTGTTCCACACCGCGTCCGTAAACTGGTCAATCTCCCCCTCAATGGCCACCCGCCTGGGTTCCCCCTCAAAGCTGGGCAGAGGGTTGCCGTCATGCATGTAGGTGTGGATGAAATGTCCCTCCCCAGCCATCGGCTTCTCATAGGCATAGGTAAAGCGCAGGCAGGAATCCGGGTTGCCGTCAGCGCTCTTTAAAATGGACATGGCGTAATTGTAACCGCCTTTCTCAATGTGCATGATTCCCGAAATTCGGGGAGTATAATTGGGACAGTCTGGTTCAAACTCCCTTGAACGCAGGGACTGCTCAAACGTCATCTGGTGGTCCATGCCCTCATAGATGGTATCTGTCTGGTCACCGTTGGTCACAATGGTCTTGTTGCCCAGCACACGCACCGGGGCGTAGATAATCAGGCTGGGATCAGTCAGCTTGTCCGGATCAAATGCCTGGGTGCGGATGCCTTCCCCGTCCTCCACAAACACGCGGTTGCGGCTGTTTTCACTTCTTCCCATGATAAAATACGCGGTCACTGCCTTTGTCCCGTCAGCGGTCCGTCCGATCACGATCCCTCGTCCCGGATACGCATTTCCTCTTAACTCTTCCTCTAAAGACATCATTTTCATCTCTGGTTCCTCCTGCAGTGGTGTTGGTCTGTTTTAACTGTCTTTTGCGTACAGCGATGAACCGCACGCTTTGCGAACGCTTCACCGCGTACAAAAAAAGCCTGGGTACGCAAAAAAGCAGCGTGCCCAGGCGGTCGGCTCTTATTCAATGGAAAACCCGCGGCGCGCGCTTCTCATCATTTCCTCTGCGTGCTCCCTGTGGTTAATCCACGATCCGCCAGTCACACGCTTCCTGTCTTTATCATATATGTTTTTTACTAATATTGCAAGTCTTTTTTAGTAGTTTTACTTATTAGTTTTTTAACAAAAATATCCAGACTTCCATTATTTATATTTATTTTTCGATAAAAATATGTTATCATTTATTGCATAACAACACGAAGGAGACTGTAACATGCTGGATTTTCGGATAGAAACCTTTCTGTGTGTATGCAAGTATATGAACTTCACCAAGGCTGCTGTCACACTCAACATCACCCAGCCTGCGGTGTCCCAGCATATCCATTATCTGGAAGAGGAATACGAGGCCAAGCTCTTTGAATATAAGAACCGCAAGCTATCCCTGACGCCTGCCGGGGAGGAACTGTTCCGGGCCGCCCTGACCATGCAGCATGACGACCGGATTCTCTCCAAACGCATGAAGC
>URUZ01000349.1 GCA_900551225.1 uncultured Clostridium sp. | reverse complement strand
ATGGTACAGGTTCCAGGATGCCTCCAGGGCAGTTACACACATATCGCTCTGGCAGGCCTCGTTATCCACCAGCCACTGGTTGGTGATCCGGTTGCAGTGGGCATAGCAGATGCTGCCGGACAGCACGTTGTACACGGAGGACAGGGTGAACAGCGTCTCCGCTTCCATTTCCATATTGATTACATTCCAACGGGAATATTTGTCCAGAATCTCCTGCTCATTATAATCCGTTTCAAAGGGAAGGCTTCTCCCCTGTCCATGGTAAAAGGAGCTGACCGACACGCCGATCCCCATGGTATAGGCCTGTCCGCAGACCTCGCAGGCTCTCTTTAAGCAGTCCACCACCTCAAAGGAAGCGATGGCCGGGTAGCTTAAGGGGGCATAGAACTCAGAGACTCCGCCCATGCGCACAGCGCCGGTGTTGATCACCATGGACCCGTTGGCAATCTCCTTCTTCAGGACCCCTGTGCCGCCGATGCGGATCAGGGCCTTGGCCCCCAGTGCAATCAGCTGGACTGCGGCAATCTCCGTGGAGGAACCGCCGATGCCTGTGGAACACACGGTGACCTTCACATCTTTATAGTAGCCTGTGCCCACGGTATACTCCCGGTTGCTGCTGATCAGCTTAAAACGGTCCAGCAGGTTCTCGAACATGGCCACCCTCCCAGGATCTCCCGGCAGAAGCACGATCTCCCCAATGTCCTCTCTGGTGCACATGATGTGCGGCATTTTTCCGTCAATTGCCGGAGATGAGGCTGATACAGTATTCAATGAATTTCCCTCCAATATATTAGTTTAACTTTTTCGACTCATGCCAATACAGGAATTTATCTTCGCAGACGCTGACCGCCTCGTAGGTGACAATTCCCAGAATGATGGTAACGATGATACCTGCCAGCAGCATGGGCGTGTTGTAAGTGGATGAGGCGTAGGTCAGAATATATCCCAGCCCCTGCTTGCCGGACATCCACTCCGCTACAATGGCGCCGATCACCGCCTGGACGATGCCCACCTTCAGGCTGGAGAACAGCGCCGGAAGGGAATACTGAAGCTCCACCTTGGAGAACACCTGCATGGGCGTGGCCTTCAATACCTTCATCAGGTTCCGGACATCCGCCGGAATGGATTCCAGGCCAAGCATCATGCCGGTCAGCACCGGGAAGAGCACCATGGAGATAATCAGCACTACCTTGGACACCAGGCCGATTCCGAACCATACCACAAACAGAGGCACAAGGGCAATCTTGGGCGCGGTCTGCACAAAGATCAGGTAGGGCATCAAGGTGATCTTCAAGATCTCCACCTTTGCAAACAGATAACCCAGAACCATGCCCAGCACTGCTCCGATCACAAAGCCCAGAATTACCTCATAGGAGGTGGTCCACAGATGGGGCCATACCGTTCCCTCTGTCACCAGCTTCACCAGGCTGGTCCACACGGCATCCGGGGCGGGCAGCATGTAGGCCGGAACCTCCTTCACCGCAACGTAGACCCACCAGATCAGGACAAAGACGCCGATGGACAGTGCGTATTTCCATATTTCATCTAAAATGCGCCGGAGCCGGCTTCCCTTCTTCATCCGATAATCCCCCTTAAATACTTGTTGTATTCTGCAAAGGCAGGATCATTTCTGGTGTCCTCCCCTCTGGGCCGGGCCAGGTCTATGTTCACTACCTCTTTCACCTGGCCGGGCCGGGCCGACATGACAATGACGCGGTCGGACAGGAATGTGGCCTCCTCGATGCTGTGGGTCACGAAAACGATGGTCTTTTTCGTCTTGCTCCAGATCTTTAAAAGCTCCTCGTTTAAATGGTCCCTTGTCAGGGCATCCAGGGCGCCGAAGGGCTCGTCCATCAGCAGCAGGGGCGCGTCATAGGAGAGGGCTCTCACAATGGATACTCTCTGCTTCATACCGCCGGACAGTTCTCTGGGCAGCGCTGTCTTAAAGTCGGTAAGACCTGCCAGCTCCAGAAGCTCGTCCAGCTTCTCCTCATTCTCTTTGGTCTGCTTCTTCTGGATTACCAGCGGGAATTCTGCATTCTGGCGCACATTTTTCCATGGCAGCAGCACCGAATCCTGGAATACGAAGCCCATCTGCTGGTCAGCGCCGTCCTTGTAGGCAATCTCACCGCCGGTGGGCTTGTCAAGATTCCCTATGATGCGCAGCAATGTTGACTTACCGCAGCCCGAAGGGCCGATAATCGAAATAAATTCTCCCGGTTTGATCTGAAGATTAATGTCCTTCAGCGCCACGGTGTCCTCCTTCAGGAGATTGGAATATACCTTGTTCAGATGTTTTGTCTCTACACTGTACTCGCTCATATGTCCCTGCTTTCTCTCAAATTATTGGATTTCTTCGGATATTCTGCCCGCGCAGCGCTTCAGCTGTTCCAGCTTTCTCTGGAGTTCCTCAGGCTCTTCCTTCCTGGTGGTAAAGGCCAGGGCAGCCGCCACACGGCCGTTCAGGTCAAAAATGGGACAGGCCACTCCCTGGATTCCCATCTGCAGTTCCTCATCGATCACGCCGTAGCCCACGCTGTGCACCTCGTCCAGTTCCCGGTTCAGCTCGTCCAGGCTGACTTTGGTGTAGGGAGTCTTGGGTTCTCTGACCTCATGGTCCAGCAGCTCCAGCGCCCGCTCTCTGTTCATATAGGCGGCAAATACACGGCCCGCCGAGGTGGAGTACAGCGGCATCTCCCTGCCGATTTTCACCATGTACATCCCTGAATCTTCCCGCTCAATGCAGGCCACATTGATCACCTTGTCATACTCCATGATACACAGCACCACTGTCCTGCCGATCTGTGCGGACAGCTCCCTCATAAGGGGCCTTGCGCTGAGCACCAGGGTACTGTTCCTGTTCATCCCCGCTGAGATACTGAACAGCTTGTAGCCCAGGCGGTATTTCTTCGTCTCCTCATCCTGCAGGATAAAATGGTTGGTCTTAAGGCTGGACAGAATCCGGTGCGTGGAGCTGGCCGGAATCTCCAGGATTTCTGAGAGTTCAGAGACAGACAGTCCGTCCAGATGCTGCCCCAGAATCTCCAGCGTTCTCAGTGTTCGGTCCACTAACTGCATATCGCTACCTCCGTTTGAACTCTTTCTATTCCGTGTGGCGGAATGGTATTCTGCATTTCGGAATGAATATACCCTATATTAGCATAATACATAAAAGAAATCAATATATTATGTCGGATTTTGTATTTTTACCTAAAACTGAGGTACTGCAGCAGCATTACCCCCAGGCCTTGCAAACGCCTCAAAGGCAACGATGAATCGCACGCTTTGCGAGCGCTTCATCGCGTACAATAAAAGATACCGGTACGATGTCCCAATGGAACACCTGTACCGGTATCTCTTCTCTGTTAATAATCCGCAAGCTCCGCAGTCTGGAACATCAGATCCAGGGCCTCTTTCGCCGTTTCCTGCCGGTCACTGCCGCCGGTTACATAAGATATCATCCTGTATATCGCGCCGTCATCCCCAACCGTAATATAAGCAGTGACATCCGCCTCCATATCCTCAATATCCTGGCTTAATTCAACGCATACCGCCTTTCCAAGACTCCCCTGTGCATAGCTGTATGTGAGCTTCTCGTCCCCCGCTTCCAGCAGATCTCTGATGACCTCATCTGTCAAGGTCTCTTTTTCTATGGCTTCCTGCACTTCTGAGCCGCTGACCTCTGTATCTGCACGATCAACCATCAGCATTTGTTCTGATGAATACCCATACTCAGGGGCATAGAGATACGCTCCCATGTATGTTCCATATATCTCCTCCCATCCGCTGGGCAGATCAAAACTCATATATTCCGTTTGAAACCTGGAATCATCTGCCTCGGTTTTTTTACTGGCCAGCTGTTCTTCAAATTCCTTCAGCTTCTTCTCTGCGGCCTCCCCATCCCACTGGACTATGTCCCCATAAAATGTGTTGATCTCACCGATCAGCTCCGATGTCCTGCTGCTGGCCTCCGCGGCATTTATCCTGACGGCAATCCAGATCATTGTGCCGTCATCCATCTGGTGAATGGCCAGTGTTTCTTCCATATATTGGTAATCATCCGTGTAAACTTGTTCAAAGAAAGCCGCCTTTGCCACAGCAGTCTTTCCATCCTCACTGACTGCCGTTTCTTCAATGCTGATCTGCTCACGGTACTTGTAATTATAGTAACCACCAGGTTCATACGTCCTCTGCATATACTGATCCAATAGTTCTTTCAGCGTATAGTCCTCATTTAACATATCATCAGGATTCAAACGGGCCTCAAATGCCACCCCCAGCCTGTCGCACCTGATATCGGAGCGTCCAAGCATGGGATCGTCTGATTCAGGTACATATAAGAAGATATCCTTCCCGCCGTTCTCCTTCCCCGCCTTCTTCTGCCTTGGCGTAATGAAGCGCTCTTTATATAAGTATTTAAACCCATCATAATCCGTATCTGTATCTGTCACTCCCACATGGGGCGCGCCGTTTTCCTCCACAGGCAGATCTGTTTTAACCGGCTCCGTTTTAACACAGGCGCTTAACAGCAGCACTGCCATCAACAATACTGCTGATACATTTCTTTTCTTCATCTCTTATCTCTCCATATTCTCAGTCCTGGATGGAAACCCCCATCATTAATAGTGTCAGCATAACAGGCGTCACAATCGGGACACTGATATTTACCACCGCCTGGGCGCCGTAGCAGACAACTGCAAATACAACCGCCATGACAAAGGGCTCTTTCTTAGCCCGGTGTACCATTTCCCTGACAGCAGAAACCATGAGCGCAAGATAGGAGGTCAGCCCCACAAGGCCCAGGGTCACCAGATACTGCAGATATTCATTGTGCGCGCTGTCAAATATTTCTCCATACCTGCCCGCCATCTCGTCATAGTAGTTCAAGGATGTGACTATCCCATAGGTATCCGGCCCAAATCCAAACAGTTTATGCATCAACGGAAATTGTCCGTAGCTCTCCATCCCAATTCTCCAGATATACCACCTGTGGGTCCCCCAATCGTCATTTATGTACAGGTAATCGGCCAAACTCCCGTAGCGCCCTGCATTTCCCAGAACATTTACATCATAGAGCGCAAAGATCCCCGCGCACATAAATACCGCCAGAACCATCAGCCAGATCCAGATTCCTATGCTGCGCTTCTTCATCAGGGCATGGTCCCTCGGCAGCGAACGCTCCGCCGCCCACAATCCTGCAAACAGGAGCCACAGCCACAGCCCAATTCAGCCACGGACTCCCGGAGATCACCTGGAAGAGGCCGCTGATCTTCAGTGTACTTCCCGGATACCGGCATATGATCCAGTTAATCAGCCAGAATTCCGACCCCAGAACCGCCAGCAGCAGACTGTATGTCCTTGCCCCTTTTATATTACGCAGCGCAAAGAGCGGAAAGACCATAACCAGGGCCAGTATGGCCAGATATGCATTGTCGCTGATCCCCGTAATCAATGCAAAGAGCGAGATGGCATAGCAGGACAGATACCATGCCTTTTTTCCCCTGCCGTGTTCCAGGTAAAACAGAAGTGCTGACATCCCGGTTATCATCGCAACATAAGAAGTATACGTATTAATATTGCCGATGGTGGAGGTGAACATGGTATATTGCCCTGGGTCCATCTCTCTCTTAAAGCCAAGGGGATCAAATCTGAAGAACTGTAAGATCCCCATCACGCATGCCAGCATCCCCGCGGCCAGGAACAGGTCCAGATACCATTGTTTTAGTCTCAGGCTTCTGCTGCCGGCAAAATAGGTAAATGCATACGCAGCGATTAATATAAGGCCCGAGAACCTGCCCTCGCTCCCCCAGAGAGAAGCTTCAAAATACTCCGACTGAAATGTGGAAATGACGGCCGCTGCCAGAAATAACAGCATTGCCCAGTCGCTGGCCCTTAAATCCCACCAGGTCAGGTTAAGGCCTCTGCGGTGCAGATATCTGTCCAGATAGATCAGTGCGGCGTTGACTATTATAAATACCACTGCAAAGATAACCACTGCAGTGTAATAAAACATGGTCTTGTAATTCAATATATCAAAATAAAAATCCCCATACACCAGCGGGAAAACAGCCGTTATGACGACCGAAAAAATGCCCGCCATCACGGAATTGAGGCTTCTCCACGCGGTGTACAGGTTCCGGCCGCCGTTGTTACTAATCCCGTTTACATTGTCCATAATGACTCCTGTGTATTAAATTTCAGAGCAGCCATGGTGATTCCATGGCTGCCCAGAATTTATAATGATTGAATCCATGCGCCGTCGGCACCAACCTGGTAGCCGTCAGGCGTCATTTCGTTCTGATACATAGACCCCATGGGGCGTCCGCTTCCTCCCCCGAAGGTCCACTTCTCTTTGGCCGGGTCATAGGCATAGACTCCGGCTCCTACGGGCGAGAAGTAATACCACTTTCCGCCGATCTGTTTCCAGCCCAGGGCCATTGTCCCGCTGAATGGGTCCAGATAGTACCATTTTCCGTCACTGATGTCCAGCTTCCAGTCTGTTGCCATCTTACCGGCATAGCCTTCCGCCTCGGTATTGCAGTAATACCAGTTTCCGGCCCCGTCACAGAACCAGCCTGTCTGCATGATACCCTTGGTGT
>URUZ01000348.1 GCA_900551225.1 uncultured Clostridium sp. | reverse complement strand
GTGTGACGCGGGGGGCGGGTGTGGGCTGGCTGGCTTCAGCGGCACGGCTGGCTTCAGCGGCATGGCTGGCTTCAGCGGCATGGCTGGCCTCCAGCTCCTCCATTGGGCCTGTCTCAATGATTTTCGTTCCCTCCATCATCACATAGCCGTTCTGGTACACGTCCATGTTTTTGTTCATGGTCACTACAATTGCATTTATTATGACTGTTTTCATAACCTTCTATGTCCTCTAATCCAGATATTCTTCAATCAGCCCGACCCGCTGCTGGGTCTTTACATCCAGCAGGCCGAAGTCCGTCAGCTTCAGGGACGGAGACACCGGCAGGGACAGAGTGGACATGGACATGATCTCATTGTTATTGTCATATCCCATGTTCCTCATCTCCTGCCTGACCTGACCCAGGGCCTCTGCCAGCTGCTCCAGCGGTCCGTCGGACAGGATGCCTCCCACCTTCAGACAGGCCTCTGCCCGGATTTGGCCGTCTCTTGCAGCCACATAACCGCCCTGAAGGTCTATGACCCGGTTCTGGGCCAGCACCATATCCCGGGGGCTGGTTCCCACCACCAGCAGGTTGTGGCTGTCGTGGGACCAGGTGGCGGCTGCTGCACCCGGCGCCTTAAATGCCCCTGCCACCAGTCCATAGGCTATATTTCCGTTTTTCCCGTGACGCTCAAAGAGCACAGCAAGGGACAGTCCGGCCTCCTGCCAGCAGATCTCCCCATCCCTCACCTCCAGCTCACGGACCACCTGGTCCGTGGCCGTGCCGAATGCGTGGATCTCCATCACATTGACCCGCACCCCGGAACATGGGCGGGCGGGCGTCAGCTTAAAATCAGAGAGGACGGCACGGCGGCAGTGGACGGAATGGTAGAAATGTTCCGGGAAGCAGGAATGGAGGACGTCCTGTTGCGTAAAGCCAGGCTTTTGCGGCTTCGGTTCCCGGTTCTGCTGCTCCCGCTCCCATCTCCCCCGGCCATACACGCACTCCCCGCTCTTAAACACCGCCGCCGGCTCAAAGCTGTCCAGATCTTCCAGCAGCACAAAGTCCGCCAGCTTCCCTGGCCCGATTAACCCCCGGTCATCCAGGTGCATTCTCCTGGCCGGAGTATATGTGGCGCAGTAGATGGCCTTTTCCACCGGCATTCCCGCCAGAACGGCCTGTCGCACTATCCTGTTCAATTGCCCCTTTAAAAGCTGATCCGGCATGGTATCGTCTGTGATGAGGGCTGCATTTTCATATAAACTGTTAATGCATACCGCCTCCACCACCTGAGGGGTCAGGGACTTATGCTGCAGTTCCAGGAACATGCCCAGATCCGCCTTCTCCACAACAGACTCCGGCGTCTGCTGGGTGTGGTCCGCATCCACCCCCTCATAGATGAACCGGCACAGGTCTTCACCGGTGATCTTGGGGCAGTGTCCTTCAATACGCAGCTTTCTGTCCGCCAATTTCCCTTGACTGCAGATTTTCACCAGCCGTTTGATCAGCGTGTCCTCCTGGGAAGTCAGATCCTTGAAGTTCATCACCTCGCCCAGGCACAGTACCCTTGAATCCTCTGCCAGCCTCTCCACCTCTTCCTCGCCGATGGACGCGCCCGCTGTCTCCAGCCTCTCGCTGGTGGCCGGAACGCTGGATGGAATGGCGTAGAATATATCCAGCTCCGTCTCCTGATCCATAAAGCCGGCGATGCCCTCCATCCCGAACACATTGGCAATCTCATGGGCGTCCGCCACCACGGTGGTGGTGCCGTGGGGAAGGGTTATACGGGAGAATTCCCGTGGATAGGTCATAGAGCTTTCGATATGCATGTGGATATCAATCAGCCCGGGAATCATGTACATGCCCGAGCCGTCTATTATTTTAACACCTGGATATGAAATTGCAGGGGAAATACAGTAAAACTTTTCCCCTGCAACAGCCACATCCCGTTTCTCAAAGCACTGCCTGAAGGTCATAAAGACCCAGGCATCTTTTATTACATAATTGATCATCATATGCTTCTCCGGGGAAAACGGATACCGCAGCGCAGCGCGGTTCCATTCACATCATTTAGTTGTTAATAGTGCGGTTCCACTGGTCAATCCAGTCGTTCAAAACAGGATTCACGAAGGAGTAATCCAGAACCTTGGCATTTGCCGCCTTATCGCCGTAGGTCATGCTGCTGGACTCTTCCCCGGTAAAGCTTACCTTGCTGTTGGTTGGCGCCTCGTTTAAAGCCTTGCCGGTCTTGGTCTGAAGCTCCTGGCTCAGACGGTAGTTTAAATACGCATAGGCCAGTTCCTTGTTTTTGCAGTTCTTGGTAATGCTGATGGTGTTGAAGTTGGCGTAAGTGATGTCCGGTGTCACGTACACCAGATCCGGGTTGGCCGCCTGGATGGTGGGAACGCCGAAATCACCCACAATGGCCACTGCCACCTCTCCGGAGGTAAACATATTGATCAGGTCGGAGGCCTTGGTATATGTCTTTACCAGATTGGGCTTCAGCTCGGCCAGGGCCGCGAAGGCCGCCGCGCCGTTGTCGCTCTTTACATCCACGCCTGCGTGGTCGCTGGCCATATACACCATGGCAGGCCCAAAGGTAGTGGTGATCTCCGGGATAGATACCTTGCCCGCCAGGCTGGGGTCCCACAGGTCGTCAAAACTCTTGATCTCAATGTCCACGGCGTCAGGATTGTACATAATCCCAATGCTGTTGATGGTGTAAGCTACGCCCTGACCCGCATCCGCCATAGTTTTGGCCGCTGCGATCATATCCTTTGCATTCTCAATCTTGCTTAAGTCAATGTCCTCGAACAGCCCCTCACTGATCCCCTTGGCAGTCATGGCCTGGGACAGCTCGATCACGTCAATGGTCGTCTCGCTGTCGGCCGCCAGCTTGGTGTAGCGGTCATTGGTTCCACCTGTCTCAGTCACGATCTCACAGTTAAACTCCTGCTCAAAAGGCGCATAAACCTCCTCCGCAGATATGTCCTCGCTGAGCCCGTAGGTGGACAGAACCAGCTTCTGTTTCCCCTCCGCCTTGGAATCTCCTGCGGCCGCCCCGCCTCCGCATGCTGTCAGCGTCATCGCCGCGCAAAGCGCCAGTGCAATTACTTTTTTCATCTCTGATCTCCTCACTTTTTCCATTTTATGTTACCTGCGTACCAACACTAATTTATCTTTGGGAAGATACAGGCGGATCTCCTGTCCCTCCTCAAATACCCTGGAAGTCTCCATATTGACCCGCAGCGGGCCTGCTGCCGTGTTCACCTCATACTGGTAGCTTTTGCCCAGGAAGGTGCGCACACCGATGGTGCCTGTGAGCACATTGTCCGTCTGCCCCTCCTCTGCCAGGCGGATATCGTCAGGCCTGACCGTCCCTGCGAAATGCTCATGGCTGCATTCCATATCCACAACAAAGGCGCTGCCGTCCGGCGCAGAATAGGCGTGCTCCCCATTTTTCTTAAGTTCCAGGAAATTCTCAAACCCGATAAACCGCGCCACAAACTCCGTGGCCGGTCTCTGGTAAATGTTCTCCGGCGTATCATACTGCTCGATGACGCCGTTATTCATCACCGCCACCTTGTCGGAGATGGAGAAACATTCCTCCTGGTCATGGGTGACAAACAGTGTGGTGATCCCCAGCTTCTTCTGAAGGCGCTTGATTTCCACTCTCATGCTGATGCGAAGCTTGGCGTCCAGGTTGCTCAGCGGCTCATCCAATAGCAGCAGCTTTGGCTCAATCACCAAGGCTCTGGCCAGGGCCACACGCTGTCTCTGCCCCCCTGACATCTGCTTGGGGAAACGGTCAGCCAGCTCTGTCAGGCCGCAGACGTCCAATATATTTTTCACCTTCTGCTCCACCAGCGCCTTGTCCATCTTCCTGGTGCGCAGGCCGAAGGCCACGTTGTCATATACGGATAGATGCGGGAACAGGGCATAGCTCTGAAATACCAGGCCGAAATTCCGCTTGTGCACCGGAACCCTGGTCATGTCCGCGCCGTCCAGGTTAAAGGAACCGCCCTGTGGATCGATGAACCCGGCCACCACCCGCAGCGTGGTGGACTTGCCGCAGCCGCTGGGACCTAACAGGGATACCAGCTCCCCTTTTTCCACATTCAGATCCAGTCCCTTTAAAATCTGTTTCTTCTTGTCATAACTGACGTCAATCTGATCTAACTTCATAAAAGCCATGTTCTTATCCCCCTATTTCGCCAGGGCAGCAATGCCCAGAGTCCTGTCAACAATTACCATAATGACCACTGTGGCCGCCATCAGCAGCACGGATACGGCCGATACCGTGGGATCATAATTATATTCAATATAGTTCATCAGCGTGGAAGGGAAGGTGCTGACGCCCGGCCCGGACAAGAACATGGACACAGGGATATTGTTAAAGGAGTTGATAAATGCCAGCATAAAGGCTGAGGAGATACCCGAGGTCACATTGGGCAGCACCACCTTGAAAAATGCGGCCCCTTTGGGACATCCCAGGCTCCACGCCGCTTCCTCCACCGAGAAATCGAACTGCTCCATGGCTGATCCCACCACCCTGATCACATAGGGCAGAGTCACCATAAAATGTCCGGCCAGCAGGCTGACGAACACCGGCACCCGCAGCGTCAGGATCAAAAACTGGTATAAAATGAAGCCGATTACAATCCCCGGAACAATGGTTGGCGACAGAAAGATTGACTTTAACAGCTGTTTCCCCCGCACATTGGAGCGGGCCAGGGCGTATGCCGCGGGCACTCCCACCACCAGCGCGATCAACGTGGCCAGAAACGCCACCTCAAGGCTGGTGAGGAAGGACCTGCGGAAGGATTTCAGGGCAAATACATTACCAAACCACTTGGTGGAAAATGAATCAATGGGGAAGGTGATGGCATTTCCCCCGCCAAAAGCGGTTATAGTAATGATAACCAGGGGGATCATCAAAAATGCAAACACCAGAACCGCATACGCGGTGAGCAGTTTATTCTTACGCATAATTCTCACCTCTCCTGTCCAGCCTTGATGCCAGGGCATTAAAGCCCTTGATCACAGCCAGTGTCACTATAATCATGATAAATGCAATCACGGATGCTCCGGTCCAGTCGCTGACGGACATGGCCCTCTGATAGATCAGGGTGGCCATCACCATGTTGCTGTTGCCGCCAAGGAGCTGGGGCGTGGTGTAAGCGGTAAGGGTTCCTGTGAACACCAATATTCCGCCCACGATGATCCCCGGCAGGCTCATGGGGAACACCACCTTCATGAAGGCCTCCAGACGGCCCGCGCCCAGGCTCTGGGCCGCTTCCATCATATCATCGTCAATATTCTCCATCACACCCGTCACGGTCACGATCATAAGAGGAAGAAAGAGGTAAATAGAGCCGATGATAATGGCAAAGTCCGTGTAGAGAAGCTTTAAGGGCTTGTCCGCCAGATTTACAGCCATAAGGAACTTGTTGATGATCCCGTTGCTTCCAAGTATATTGATCCAGGCAAAGCTGCGGATCACAGAGTTGGTCATCATGGGGAATATGGACGCAGCCAGCAGAAGGCCTCTCCATTTCTTGCTGCACCGGCTGATGAAATACGCTGTGGGAATTCCCCCAGCCATACAGACCGCTGTGGTAATCACCGCAATCTTTACCGTGCGCATGAAGATCTTCAGGTAATACTCATCCTGAAAGAATTCCACATAAGAACTGAAGGGATATTCCCCGGCAAATATACTGGGGGCCAGCACCCGCAGAAGGGGAATGGCCAGGCACACCAGCAAAATCACCAGGCCAGGTACCAGCATGATCAGCGTACTGCTCTTTTTCATGATTTTCACACTCCTTTTTACGCAACTATTTATTAAGTATCCTTATTTAACTGTTTACTATTATTATAAAAAGTAATATAATATACGTCAAATACATATATTCTATAATTATTATGCAGTAAATCTATTTCAATCCGATTTATTACAAATACTGTAAAAACACTCCACAGACAGGAGGAATCCTATGGAATTGAAGGAAGCCCGATACATCTCAGCCATTGCCCGGCATAAGAGCATTGGCAAGGCCGCTGAGTCGCTGTTTATCTCCCAGCCCTCCCTCAGCAAATATTTAAAGAACCTGGAGACCCAGCTGGGGGGTCCGCTGTTCACCCGCAGGGACAACTGTTATCTGCCCACCTATCTCGGCGAGCGCTACCTGCACTATGCGGAGCGGATCGTGGCCTGCGGGGATGAGTGGACCCAGGAGTTTGACGACATTGCCCACAAGGAACACGGGCGGCTGAACATGGCTATCCCCATCATGCTGGGAAGCACCATCATCCAGCCTACCCTGATGGAATTCCACAGCCGCTATCCCTATGTGACCATCAACATGATGGAGGAAGTCAATTTCGTGGCGGAACAGAGTTTAAAAAACCATTCCATTGACCTTACCTTTTATAATGTCCATGAGTTTCCCAAATTATTGGACTATCAGGTGCTGCGCAGAGAAGAAATTGTTTTAATCCTGTCAGCCGGCCATCCTCTGGCAGAATTAGCCAGGGCAAAAGACGGTTTCCGCCATCCCTGGATCGATCTGGGACTGTTTGCAGACGAAAATTTCATCCTGCTCTACCCGGACCAGAACACCGCCGGCATCGCTCTGAACCTGTTTGAAGAATATTCCA
>URUZ01000347.1 GCA_900551225.1 uncultured Clostridium sp. | reverse complement strand
CCCCATAATAGTTCCGGAACAGGCGCACAAAATATGACAGATTGTCATATCCCACCTCTATGGCAACATCACTGACCGTTTTTTCTGTATTTCTCAATTGTTCCTTGGCCAGCTTCATCCGCTTTTTGATCATATACTCCTTTATGGTCATACCGGTTTCTTTTTTGAATACCTTTGTCATGTAATCGGGGCTGAGATGGATCACCGACGCAATCTGGCTTACGGTAATATCCTCCTGTAGGTGTTCCGTGATATACTCCTTGACAGCCGAGGCAATCCGCTCACCCAGCCGCTCCCTTTGTCCATAGATGCCCTTTGTAATGTATTCCACACAGCTCTGCACCCATTGGCACATTCCGTCAATGGAATAAATAGCGGCCTTGTACAGCTTATAAATCTCAGTGTTATCGTACAGTTCATGGGCGCTTAACTCTTTTTTTTCCATGTATCCAAAAAACAGCTGAAGCATGTCCTGCTGAAAAATCCGGAAATTCTGCTCGCTCAGCAGCCCCTTTTCCGCCAGGGGAACCAGGAATGTCCGCACTTCATGGACCAGTGCCAGTGAGTTGGCGGCGTATAATATGTCGCCCCAGAACTTAGGAATGATGATCTCTTCATTTCCTTCTTTTTTCCTGTTTTTAACCCGCACAATCTGCTGCTGTTTCAGCACATCATCCTTGCTGTAGGACAATAGGCTGCGGTAGACCTCTGCTATTTTTTCGCAGAAAACCTGTTCACTGATATAGCAGATAATTTCCGCCCCAAGCTCTTCCCTGCAGCCCTGAATCAGTAGATTACACTTGCCCTCAATGTCATCAAACTCTTCCGGGGTGATTAAAATGGCCACCCGGCTGTAGATTACCAGAACCTTGCACGCATCCTCAGGCCGTTTCATGGCGGCCCGGGCCAGGCTCTGGATCACGGTCTGGCACATGTCTTCGCCCCATATGCTCCACATTTCATCCTGATTCTTCAGTGTGACCAGAATCAATGCAAAATAGGTATCCTTGTCCAGATCGGCATCCACGCCCATGGCAGACTCCTCGATCTCTTCCGGTCCGCCCGGTATCCGGTTCAGGCACAGGTTTTTCCAAAACAGCTCCTGTACCAGGGAATGATTCTGGGCCCAGTATTTACCGTTCTGAATATCCAGCTCCGCCCTCTGCATTACATTCGCACGACTCTGAAACAACTCCACAGCACTGCCCAGCTCCTCCGCCGTCACCGGCTTCTCCAGGTAATCCAGCGCACCGGACCGCAGAACCAGACGAAACTGTGACTTTTCCAGGGGATCTCCAATTACCAGCAATTCCATCAGCGGATACTTTACTTTCAGCTGCTTAAGTACCTGGTTCTGTCCGTCTTCTAGCTGTCCGATATCACAGATCACCAGATCCGGCCTTCTCTTCTCTGCAATCAGACCGGCTTTCTCACCATTGTAAGCGGTCTGGATCTGGTCGAAGCCATAGTCCCTCCATGGGATCAGGTATTTTATTTTACGTACTTCCTCTATATCCGAATCAATAATCAGCAATAACATTCTTACTCCATTCCGGCGGCAGATGATTATCCATATCTCCCATTATTGTATCAGATTGCCGGTGGAATGGCTAGAGCGTGCCTTAAAATTGCTTTCCGTCAGCTGTGCGTCACACTTTGTGGGAGATTTGGCCCCGATGAAGGAGGCGTAGCGGGCTACGTTGACTGAATTGGGGTCAAATATGCCGCAAAGTGGGGCGTGCAGATGGCGGGAATGAATTTTAAGACACGCTCAAGAGCATGTTATCTTCCGTAGACCTTCCCGTCCCTGGCATCTACAGAGAGCAGCAGCATGTCTGCGACCGCAGTCAGATTGGCCCTGGTGCTGCCGTCTCTGCTCTCATTCTGGAAGCCTACTGTCATCCCCCCGTAGAAGTTCCAGACCGGCACGATTTTTCCCGGGCTGACCGGGATGCCGTTCTTGTCGTACTCATAGATGGGCATGTACTCCAGCTTTACATCCGACAGCGTCATATGAACCAGGGCGCTGCCCTCCTCTACCGCTGCGCCCATCAGGGCGGGGTCCTCCGGCTGGGTTATATAGGACGGAGGGTTGGTTTCGTAAGCATTTCTGCAGTATTGCTGAAAGATCTGGGCGACGGATTCAAAGGGCAGAAGAAATCCGCTCTCTTCCACAACCCCTCCGTATTTTTCCCGGTTAATATTCATAAACTCCAGAAGCTCCCCGTCGCTGGCATAGGTGATATCCACATATTGGCTGCCGTCGGCCGATATTCCCAGGGCGGAAGCCCGGTTGGCCGGCTCCATCACTCCGTCCACGGTTCTGGCAAAACGCAGGACCACTCCATATCTGCCGTCGGGCATCCACTTGGAATCATACTTTAAAATCTGCTTCCAGCTGCTGCCTGTCAACTGAAAATCTTCCATTCCCAGCTGTTTCAGATGATTCTCAGCCTTTGAGCGCATTTGGTTCTCGATACGCTCCTGCTCCTGAGGGCTTAGATCCATTCCCGACAGATCATTAGCACTGTAGTCTGCGCTGGAGCCTACATTTACATGCTTGTTGACAACCCACATCATATGGCTCTCTCTGCGCACCTCCCCATCCACAACCGCACCGCTGCGGTAACTGAGATAATACACTCCGTCTGTGGATTCGCAGCAGGTGTACCCACCGTTTTTTTCCTTTACGTACTTGTTCTCATCCCACTCTATTCCCTCTGCCTGGCTGAGAACTTCTTTAAAATGTTCAAACTCTGACTCCGTGTAGGGCTCCCCCTTCTCCACCGTGCGCACAGGTATGGCCTTGACATCAGGCACCGTAACCGGGACATCGGCTGAAATCACCAAATACTGGGATTTAACATCTGGCTGATACCGCTCCGGCGCCTCCACCTGCTGCCTCAGGCTCAGCTGCCCCTGGGCGCTGCTTTGCCCAGGCTGGCTTCCTTCACTGCTTTCCGTCTCTGCCAGCCCCGTATATGGATCTGTTTCCCCGGACGGGGCGGAGGTACGCTCCGCGATCACCGGATCACTGTCCGCTGCGTTGCAGGCTGTCATCATAGAGGAACCGGCCAATATAGCTGCGGACAGCGCCATCACCGCCATCCGCTTTTTGGCGGCGGCCGCTGTCCCTGACCGCCCTGCCTCCTCCGTTTTACCTGCCGTCCCCGGCAAGATCTCTCTTCTCATGATCTGTTTCCCCTTTCTCCTGAGAGGCCATATATTGCCGCCTCCCTATGATACTGTCTATGGTAGCAGACATGCCCTGCAGTGTATTCATCAACCTGTAAATAATTTGTAAAACGTTCTGACTGTCAGCATTTTTCAAGAAAGGTAATCACAACGTTATCTTCCGTAGACCTTCCCGTCTCTGGCATCCACAGAGAGCAGCAGCATATCTGTAACCGCAGTCAGATTGGCCCTGGTACTGCCGTTTCTGTTCTCATCCTGGAAACCTACTGTCATTCCCCCGTAGAAGTTCCAGACCGGCACGATTTTACCGACGGCGGACGGTGTTCCATTCTGGTCATATTCATAGATGGGCATGTACTCAAGTTTCACATCCGACAGCGTCATATGCGCCAAAGCGCTCTGTCCGTCGGCCTTGGCCAGGGGCAGCTCATCTGGTTGGTTTGAGTAGGTTACGTACTCTGGTTGGCTGGTCTCATAAAAGTTTCTGCAGTATTGCTGGAAGATCTGGGTAATAGATTCAAAGGGCAGAAGGAAGCCGCTCTCCTCCACAATGTCACCGTATTTCTCCCGGTTAATATTCTTAAACTCTAACAGTTCCCCGTCATCGGCATAGACAACATCCACATATTGGCAGCTGGATGAAATCTGTCCCAGGGCGGACGCAAAGTTGGATGGTTCCGGCACGCCGTCAATGATTCTGGCAAACCGTATGGCTACCGCATATCTTCCGTCCGGAACCCACTTGGCATCATACTTTAAAACCCGCTTCCAGCGGCAGCTGGTTATCTGAAAATCCCCCAGGTCCAGCTGCTTCAGAATCTCCTGGGCCTTTGAGACCAGCTGCTGTTCAATCCGCTCCTGTTCCTGCTGGCTGAAGTTCATTCCCGACAGGTCATCCGCGCTGTAATCTGCGCTGGAGCCTGCATTTTCAGTCTTGTTGCTGATCCACATCATGTGGGTATCCCCGCCATCCCCATTACTTGCGGCGCCGTCCTGGAAGCTGAGATAATATGTTCCATCCTTGGATTGGCAGCTGGTGTATCCCCCATTTTTTTCCTTTACAAATTGGTTCTCGTCCCAATCAATCCCTTCCGTACCATTGACCACTTTTTTTAAATGCTCAAGCTCTGACTCTGTATAGGGATCTCCCTTCTCCACCTTACGCGCCGGGATAGCTGATACATCCGGCACAGTGACCGGAACATCGGCAGAAATCACCAAATACTGGGACTGCATCTCTGCCTGATACCGTTCCGGCGCCTCAGCCTGCAGCCTTAGGCTCTGCTGTCCCTGGTAGACGCTCTGCCCTGTCCGGCTGTCTTCACTGCTGTCCGTCACTGCCAGCCCTGTATACGGATCTGTTTCTCCTGACTGGCCGGTGGTCCGCTCCGCGATTACCGGTTCACTGTCCGCTGCGTTACAGGCTGTCATCATGGAGGAACCGGCCAATATCACTGCGGACAGCGCCATCACCGCCATCCGCTTTTTGGCGGCGGCCGCTGTCCCTGACTGCCCTGCCTCCTCCACTGTTCCTGCCGTCCCCGGCCAGATCTCTCTTCTCATGTTCTGTTTCCCCTTTCTGCTGGGAGGCCATATGCCGCCGCCTCCCTATGATACTGCCTATGGTAGCAGACATGCTCTGCAGTGTATTCATCAACCTGTAAATAATTTGTAAAACGTTCTGACTGTCAGCATTTTTCAGGAAAGGTAATCACAACCCGGGTCCCCTTTCCCTCCTTGCTGGTGATCTCAAGGGCCGCCCCGTGAAGCCCGGCGATGCGCTCTCCCAGCGCCAGTCCCAGCCCGGAGCCGCCCTCGCTGCGGCTGCGGGACTTATCCGCCATGTAAAATGCCCGGGTCACATAGGGGAGATCCTTCTCAGGGATTCCGCAGCCGAAATCCGTCACAGTGATGGTCCGGCCCTTTCCCTCAAGCACGATCCTGCCTCCCGGTTCCGATGCCTTGCAGCCGTTGTGGATCAGGTTCACCACCAGGCTGGATAAAAGGGCCTCATCCCCCTCCACCTCCATGGCCGGATCACACCGGATCTCCAGGCTGATTTCCTTTTTCTGTACCATGGCGCTGCTCTCCTGCCGCACCCGCTTAAACAGGCTGGACACCGCGATCTGCCGGCGTTCCAGGGACTCGTTGTCATACCTTCCGATGAGCCCCAGCAGCTTGGCGGACATCTGCTCCATGCGGACGCCCGCGTCATAAATATTCTCAATAGCCCTCTGCCGCTGTTCCCCGGAGATCCGCACATGGAGCAGGCTGTCCGCATAACCCATGACAGAGGTCACCGGCGTCTTCATCTCATGAGCCAGCGCCCCCAGAAGCAGCTCCAGGTCCTCCACCTGCCGCTCCACCTGCTCCGACATCTGGTTAAAGGCAGTTCCCACCTGGGCGATCTCATCCCGGCCTGCCACCTGTACCTTGCTTCCCAGCTCCCCACGGCTGATAGCTGCCGCGGCCAGGCGCAGTTCCTCCAGGGACCGCAGGGTACGGCTGATGCACAGTGCCAGTATCCCCGCGGCTGCCAGGGACACCCCAAGGAATACAGCCAGATAGAGGTATATCTGCTGCTCCACCATCTTCCAGGCCGGAGTGATGTCCTTTACCGCCAGCACTTCGAAGCCCTCAGGATACTCCAGGGGCTGCCTCACCAGCAGAATCTGCTTCCCGGACAGCTGCTGGACCATATATTCATCCTTCAGCCCTTTTAAGTTGACGATCTCATAGTCTGTCAGGTTCTTTAAACAGACACCGTTCTTAATCAGCCCGTAGCCCTTCTGGTAGCAGCGTTCAAACTGATACTTCAGATATGCATCCCGGGCGATCTCGCCCATCTGCTGGAAATCCTCTCTGGTCCCTACCTGCTGCAGGGCCCTGCCCGCGATCCGCAGCTTCTCCCGCTCGCTCTCCACCAGCACCGAAAGGTTATACTCCCTCATCCGCTCCACGGAAAACACTCCGCATACGCCCAGAGACAGCAGCAGGATCACAAGCACCATCAGCACAAGTTTTGTCTGCAGCTTCATAAATTATCATCCTCGAACATATATCCTGCCTTTGGAATCGTCCGTATCGCCTCTGCGGACTGCAGCTTTTTCCGCAGGTTGGCCACATGCACGTCCACAGTTCTCGTCTCACCACAGAAATTACTGCCCCACACCATGTCCAGAAGCCGGTCCCTACCCAGCACCACATTCCTGTTTTTTAAAAATGCCGCCAGCAGCCCAAACTCCATGGGCTTTAACGGTATATCCCTGCCATTTTCACAGACCTTGTGCTTCTTCACATCCATCACCAGGCTTCCATAGCAAAGCTGGGGACGCATTTTCCCGGTCCGCTCCAGCACCTTCTCCATCCGCACCAGCAGCTCCAGCACCTCAAAGGGTTTTACAATATAATCCTCAGCCCCCAGCTTCAGCCCCCGCACCTTGGATGCCACGTCCGCCATGGCGG
>URUZ01000346.1 GCA_900551225.1 uncultured Clostridium sp. | reverse complement strand
GGAGGCAGGGTCTACATGCGGGACACAGTGGTAGAACCCAGCGGCGACGGCTGCCTGACCATAGTATTTATGGACCCGATGAACTACGACATGGGCAAACGCCCCACTGTCATTGGCCAGCTGGAACAGTATGTCCAGGAGAATTACGGCCGTTCCATCTACTTCAAGACACGCCTGGCGGGACGCGGAGAGCGGCTGAACACCATCTACGTGACAGAGGAGGAGCTGGGAGACAAGATACACATGGATATCACATATGAGGACTGACTATTAGTCCGCTGAACTATAAAACATAAACATTACAGGAGGAATTTACACCATGGCAAAACGTGGAGGATTTGCAGGCGGTATGCCTGGCAATATGAACAATCTCATGAAGCAGGCCCAGCGCATGCAGCGTCAGATGGAGGAGACCACCAAGGAGCTGGAGACCAAGGAATACACGGCCAATGCCGGCGGCGGCGCAGTGAGCGTTACCGTATCCGGCAAAAAAGAAGTTGTATCTGTGAAGTTATCCCAGGAGGTAGTTGATCCGGATGATATCGAGATGCTGGAGGACCTGATCATGGCGGCCACCAACGAGGCATTCCGCCAGATGGAAGCTGAGAGCGGCGAGGCCATGGCTAAGCTGACAGGCGGCCTGGGCGGCGCAATGGGCGGAGGCTTCCCCTTCTAATGGATTATTACAGCAGCCAGATAACAAAATTAATTGAAGAATTGTCCAAACTTCCGGGAGTGGGCGCCAAATCCGCCCAGCGCCTGGCATTTCACATTATCAACATGTCCAGGGAGCAGGTGGATGAACTGGCCCGTTCCATGACGGAGGCCAAGAACAATGTCCGTTACTGCAAGGAGTGCTTTACACTGACAGACAGGGAGCTCTGCCCCATCTGCAGCAGCGACAAGCGCAACCACCGGGTGGTGATGGTAGTGGAGAACACCAGAGACCTGGCTGCCTATGAGAAAACCGGTAAGTACGAAGGAGTATACCATGTGCTCCATGGCGCCATCTCTCCCATGCTGGGGATTGGCCCTAATGATATTAAACTGAAGGAATTGATGCAGCGGCTTCAGTCCGATGTAGAAGAAGTCATCATTGCAACCAATTCGAGCCTGGAGGGGGAGACCACAGCCATGTATATCAGCAAGCTGATCAAGCCCACAGGAATCAAAGTCACCCGGATCGCCAGCGGCGTCCCAGTAGGCGGTGACCTGGAATACATAGATGAAGTAACGCTTCTTCGGGCGTTGGAAGGCAGAACGGAACTATAGCCGAACACAGATTTCCATGCCGGGATATAGCAATAGGGAGATGCAAAAGATGGATAAGTACGAGTTTAACATTAAGGTGGAACAGATAAAAAAGCTGGTGAGCAAGAGCGATTATGAGACTGCCATGAAGATTGCGGATACCATTGACTGGAGAAGGGTGCGCAATGTCAGCATCCTGTCCATGATTGCCACCATCTATGAGAAAAACGAGGAGTACCAGGAAGCGAAGGATATCCTTCTGCTGGCCTTTGAGCGCGCGCCTATCGGCAAACGCCTTCTCTACAAGCTGGCCGAGCTGGCCATCAAAGAGGGAAATGTAGGCGAGGCGGAGGATTACTACCGGGAGTTCTGCGACCTGGCATCTGACGATCCCAGACAATATCTGCTCCGCTACATGATTCTCGGAGCCAAAGGCGCGCCGGCAGAACAGCTGATTCACACACTGGAGCAGTATTGCAACGTGGAGCTGGATGAGAAATGGCTGTTTGAGCTGGCAATCCTCTATAACCAGGCCGGGATGGATGACCTGTGCGTGCTTGCATGCGACAAGATCATGCTGATGTTTGGCCTGGGCAAATATGTGGAGAAGGCCATGGAGCTGAAGATCCAGCATGCCCCTCTTACTAAATACCAGATGGATCTGGAAGAGAACCGCGACAAATACGAGGAGCGGCTGCGCGCGGTGGAGCAGGAGTATGAGGCGCCCACCCAGTCCTTTGGTTTCGGGGCCCAGGAACCGGGACGGCCCATGCCGGTGAGGAAACCCACCCTGGTAAAGCCAGAGCCCGCCCAGTCCGGCGAGGACGTCCCTGTTTACGGGGAAAGACAGCCCTACCGCCCATACAGAAGGCCCCAGGAGGAAGAATCCTACGAGGACCAGGAGACATACCAGGATCAGGAGGAGGAATCTTACTACCACGGGGAACCTCAGTATGAGGAGGATGCATACTACAACGGGGATTCCCGGTATGAAGATAAAGGCCAATACCAGGATGATGGGGCCTATGACGACGAATCTTATGAGAACACCCCATATGAGGAGGAGCAGTATGCGGAGGAATCCGCCTACGGCAGAGAAAGCTCATATGATTACCAGGGTGGTTACTCGCCCCAGGCTTCTTACTCCGATGAGGAAACTGAGGACCAGTATCATCAGGACGGCCAGGACTATGAAGAAGACGAAGAACCCTACCCGGGTGAGGACGCCTATGATCAGGAAGAAGATTATCAGGCGGAGGACAGCCGTGGGGATGTGGTGATGGAAGAGGACGACCAGGAGGAAGAATCCCAGAGATGGGAGATGGACCAGAAGCCCATGACAGAGGAAGCTTTAGCTGCCAGAGTGCATGAGGCGGAGGTTCAGGCCAATCTGGCCAGAGAACTGTCCCGCCTGTCCGGCGCCGAGTTCTCCGAGGAATCCCGTCAGGCCCAGACCAGGGTTCTGAAGGATATCCGCAGCCTGAAGATCAACGGGGACGTGGGGGACGATACCGCAAGCCCCTCATCCCAGGTGTCCAACCATCTGATGATCGAGTCCGAGGACCCGGAAGAAGGCCTTGCCATGGCTGTTGAGGCCCTGAAACAGATTCACAGGGAGATGGGCATCAAGAACCAGGCCGCCAAGATCACAGGCGAGAAACTGAACAAAAAGGGAGTTCTGGCGCTGGCAGATAAACTGACAGGCAAGGACCTAATTATAGAGTATGCCGGTGACATGGATGACCAGACCCTGCAGGAGCTGGATCTGCTGATGTCGAGAGACGAGACAGGCATGAATGTGGTAATGATTGACAACCAGGAGCAGCTGGAAGCCATCCACAGCGAATACCCGGGACTGGCCAAACGTTTTGAGTGCATCGGCGAGATCTCCGATCTGAAGATACCGTCCGGCTCTGAAGGGGAGGCATTATCTCAGCCTCATACCGCCCAGGCCCAGCCGAACGCTGCCCCCAAGGCAGCTGCCGTGCCGCCGGTCCAGCCCAAAGCAGCGCCAATATCGGCTGGTCAGCCCCAGCCTGCGCCTGTGACGCCGCTGCGGCCCCAGCTTCAGCCTGCCCCGCATCTGAGAGAACCGGCCCCGGAGCATCAGGTTCAGAGAGGCCCTGTCCTCCAGAGAACCGTTGTACAGGAACCGGTCTATGAGGAGCCGCGATACCAGGAAGAGGACTATCCTGAGACCGGGTATCAGCAGTCTGAGTATGATGAGCGGACATATGACGAACCCGCTTATGAGGATCACTACGCCCCAGAGGATGATTACGCTGCGGAGGATGAGTACCAGGAAGAACCGGAATACCAGGAGCCCAAGCCTGCGAAGAAGGCAAAAGGCAGAACGAAGGACAAGGCAGCCCGGATTCCCGCTGCGCCGGCGCCCGACAAGGTTCCTGTATACAGGCCTGAGGAAGAGCCGGAAGAGCAGCCCGCGGACGATGAAGAAGAGATGGATATCGACGAATTTGCCCAGTACGCCTGCCAGTACGCCGGCGAAATTGACTGCAGCATTTCCGGCAAGAGCATGCTGGCCCTGTATGAGCGCATTGAGATCATGGAGGAGGATGGTATCGCTCTCACCAGAGCTGCCGCCGAAGAACTGATTGAGGATGCTGCTGACAAGGCGGAGAAACCATCCATCGGAAAACGCATGAAAGGCCTGTTCTCATCCAAATACGATAAAGACGGCCTGCTGATCCTGAAAGAAGAACACTTTATATAATGCGATGAAACCCAGGTGCTGCCGGTGTTTCACCTCATGCAGCCCAATACCCCGGAAACTCATCAAACATGAATTTCCGGGGATACTTATTAAATACCAAGCGAGGAAACCATGATGAAACCAATCCGACTGATTGCCCTTGATCTGGACGGCACTTTACTGGACAGTGAGAAGAACCTGCCTGCCCGCAACCGGGAAGCCCTTGCCCGCTGCGCGGAAATGGGAATATACATTGTACCCGCTACCGGGAGAGCGGCCGATGGAGTGACGGACCAGGTACGCTCTGTTCCGGGGGTGCGCTATGCCATCACCACCAACGGCGGCGCCATCGTAGACCTGTCCACCGGAGAGACTCTGGAGCGCCGGGCCATGGACAACGAAAAAGCGCTGCGTTTACTCCGCATCGCGGACAGTTACCGTACAATGTACGATCCCTATGTTGACGGCAGAGGAATCACCCAGCCTTCATTCTTTGACCACATGGATGATTACGGCCTCTCTCCGGCTCTCCAGGAGATGGTCCGCTTCACAAGAGATGTTGTCCCCAATATCCTGGAGTACGTGGAGCAGAGCCGCAAAGAAGTAGAGAAGATCAACATTTACGTGGCTGACTTAAAAGACCGGGAAATGCTTCGTGCCCAACTGAACCAGGAGCCTGACGTGGAGGTCACTGCCTCTATGATTAATAACCTGGAGGTAAATTCCATAGATGCCACAAAAGGCCGCGCCCTGCTGTGGCTGGCTGACTATCTGGGAATTGACCAGGAGTCCACCATGGCATTTGGGGATGGTGAGAACGACATTTCCATGATCCGCGCCGCCGGGGTAGGCGTGGCCATGGGCAATGCCCTGGATCAGGTGAAAGCATGTGCAGACCGGGTCACAGACACCAATGACGAGGCAGGCGTGGAAACCGCCGTTGAGCGCCTGGTTCTGAATAGAAGCAATCAATAGTGACTGATACAGACAGACTGAGAGAGATGACGAGATGACATTGGAGAATTGGCTGCCCATCGGGGCGGGTGTATTTTTAATAGGGATGATGCTGTATGGACATTACCGGGGGTTTCTGCGCCAGTGCGTTTCCATCGGTGCCCTGGTTATAACCCTGGCGGTTGTGAAGCTTGCAACACCCTATGTAACAGATATATTAAAAGACAATACCCAGATCCGCGATTCAGTGGCCCAGGTACTGGTAAATGCCACCGGCCTTGAGGACGAGGGAGAGGAGGCGGAAATTACGCCGGCATACCAGCGCCTTGCCATAGAGAAGCTGAATATTCCCCAATCTGTGAAAGACGCCCTGATAGAGAATAACAACAACGAGGTATACAACCTGCTGGGTGTTGACCGGTTTATTGAGTACGTCAGCTCTTATCTGGCGGGCATACTGATCAATGCCGCAAGCTCTGTAATCCTGTTTCTGGTGACATTCATTGTGATTCAAATACTGGTTCGCTGGCTGGACCTGATCGCCAGGCTGCCCATCATATCCGGCCTGAATCAGATTGCCGGGGCAGCGCTGGGCCTTGCCCATGGATTGCTGCTGCTGTGGGTGGCCTTCATACTGCTGGATCTCACCTCAGCCACGCCCTTGGGAAGCCAGCTTATGGATCAGGTACAGTCCAGTAAATGGCTGTCCTTTCTATATAATTACAACCTGTTGAACTTCCTTCTGCAGGGAATCATAAGAGGAATTATATAAGCAGCACATACTTTATATACAATTAATACAAATCCCTGTCAAAACCTGGAAATGGTGGCGGCGGGGATTTTTTATTCAACCACTAAATATAGGGTGAATCCGATAAAATGGGCATATTTAGTGTTCCGCTAAAAAAGTGAAAAATTGTTCAAAAAAGTGGCACAAATTCCCTTGACATATTTTCAATATAATGCTATAGTAAAGATCCACTGCGAAAGCAGGGGGGACAACCTAACAGAGATCATTCATGAAGAAAAGTATTTCAAAAAGGTTGAGAAAGTTGTTGACAAGATAGCGCAGCTGTGATAGACTAATAAAGTTGCTGCTGAGAAGCCTTGGCAACAAAGCGAAAAAAGTTTTGAAAAGTTGTTGACAAACAGAAACGATTGTAGTAAGATATAAAAGTTGCTGTGAAAACAAACAACAACAAAACAAAAAAGTTTTTAAAAAAGTTGTTGACAAACAAAAGCGACTGTGGTAAGATATAAAAGTTGCTGCTGAACAAACAACAACAAACAAAAACAAATATGAACCTTGAAAATCGAAGATTGAACAGTATGTAAAACCCTGAAAATTCTAAAAACAAAAGGTCGGTATTGACCTTTGGATTTTGAGAAATTCAGAACAATAACCAAGTAAAAACGGTTTAAAACAATTAGCCAAGCTAATAGTCTTAACCAAGAATCAACTTTTAATTTGAGAGTTTGATCCTGGCTCAGGATGAACGCTGGCGGCGTGCCTAACACATGCAAGTCGAACGAAGCATTTTAAATGAAGTTTTCGGATGGATTTTAAAATGACTGAGTGGCGGACGGGTGAGTAACACGTGGATAACCTGCCTCACACTGGGGGATAACAGTTAGAAATGACTGCTAATACCGCATAAGCGCACAGTACCGCATGGTACAGTGTGAAAAACTCCGGTGGTGTGAGATGGATCCGCGTCTGATTAGTTAGTTGGCGGGGTAACGGCCCACCAAGACAGCGATCAGTAGCCGACCTGAGAGGGTGACCGGCCACATTGGGACTGAGACACGGCCCAAACTCCTACGGGAGGCAGCA
>URUZ01000345.1 GCA_900551225.1 uncultured Clostridium sp. | reverse complement strand
CTTATGTGGAATACGGTGCGGCAGATATAGGGATTGTAGGCAGGGACACCATATTGGAGGAGGGGCGGAAGCTCTACGAGGTCATGGATCTGGGAATTGGGAAATGCCGCATGTGCGTGTGCGGTCCGGAATCCGCCAGGGAGCGTTTGAAGCACCATGAGCTGATCCGCGTGGCAACCAAGTACCCGGGCATCGCCAAGGACTATTTCTACAACCAGAAATATCAGACCGTGGAGATCATCAAGCTGAACGGCTCCATTGAGCTGGCGCCCATTGTGGGGCTGTCCGAGGTGATCGTGGATATCGTGGAGACGGGCTCCACACTGCGGGAAAACGGCCTTGCAGTGCTGGAGGAGATATGCAGCCTGTCGGCCCGCATGGTGGTGAACCAGGTGAGCATGAAGACGGAAAACCAGCGGATATCCGGCATTATTAAGGAATTTCAGAACCTTCTCAGGGAGGACTACTAGAGGTCGCTGGGTCATTACCAGTAAAGTATATGAAGGAGGAACCGCAGATGCGTATTGTAAAGCTGGATCAGAAATCCATGGAGAATATTCTGGCGGAGATGTTAAAGCGTGATCCCAACAACTATGATGAGTATACCCAGACCGTACAGGGGATTGTGGATGATGTAAAGACCAGGAAGGACGAGGCTGTATTTGAATATACCAGGAAGTTCGACAAGGCGGAGCTTACCCCTGAGACCATCCGGGTGACAGAGCAGGAGATTGAGGAGGCAATGAGCCAGGTGGAGCCGGGCCTGCTGGAAGTGATGAAGCACTCCATGGCCAACATCCGCAGCTACCATGAGAAGCAGAAGCAAAACAGCTGGTTCGATTCCCAGCCGGACGGTACCATTCTGGGCCAGAAGGTAACCGCCCTGGAGAGCGTGGGCGTCTACGTGCCCGGCGGAAAGGCAGCCTATCCCTCATCAGTGCTGATGAACATTGTGCCTGCCCATGTGGCGGGTGTTAAAAATATAGTGATGGTGACCCCGCCCGGAAATGACGGCAAGGTCAACCCTGTGACCCTTACCGCAGCCTATCTGGCGGGGGCCACGCAAGTATACAAGGTGGGCGGCGCCCAGGCGGTGGCGGCGCTGGCCTTCGGGACCCAGTCCATTCCGAGGGTGAACAAGATTGTGGGGCCGGGCAACATATTCGTGGCTTTGGCTAAAAAGGCGGTGTACGGCCATGTGAGCATCGACAGCATCGCAGGGCCCAGTGAGATCCTGGTGATTGCCGATGACAGCGCCAATGCCCGTTATGTGGCGGCGGATCTCTTAAGCCAGGCGGAGCATGACGAGCTGGCCAGTTCCATTCTGGTAACCACCAGCATGGAACTGGCTGAGAAGGTGTCGCTGGAGGTGGACGGATTCTTAAAGGTTCTGCCCCGCAGTGAGATCATCAGCAAATCCCTGGACAACTACGGATATATTCTGGTGGTGGAGAACATGGCTGATGCGGTGAAAACAGCCAATGAGATCGCGCCGGAGCATCTGGAGATTGTCACCAGGAACCCCTTTGAGGTGATGACTAAGATCCAGAACGCGGGGGCAATCTTCATCGGCGAGTACAGCTCTGAGCCGCTGGGGGATTATTATGCAGGGCCCAACCACATTCTGCCAACCAACGGAACCGCCAAGTTCTTCTCGCCACTTGGGGTGGATGATTTTATTAAGAAATCCAGTATTATTTACTATTCAAAGGAAGCGCTGGAAGCGGCCCACAAGGAGATCGAGGCATTTGCGGAGTCAGAGCATCTGACGGCCCACGCCAATTCCATTAGGGTGCGGTTTGAGTAACCGGACAGGCGCTAAGTGCTCATAACGAGGAGGAATTTTTACATGGAACGAATTGCTGCTATCACGCGCAATACCAGTGAAACAAAGATCAGTATGACCCTGAACCTGGATGGCAGCGGCAGAGCGGATATACACACCGGTATCGGCTTTTTTGACCACATGCTGGCCAGCTTTGCCCGCCATGGCTTCTTTGACCTGGAGCTGACGGTGGATGGGGATCTTCAGGTGGATACCCACCACACCATCGAGGACACCGGCATTGTGCTGGGCCAGGCCATCGCACAGGCGGTGGGGGACAAAAAGGGCATCGCCCGTTACGGCTCCCAGATCCTTCCCATGGATGAGGCGCTGGTGATCTGTGCCCTGGATCTGTGCGGGCGGCCCTATCTGGTATATGACCTGACCCTGGACAGGGAGAAGGTGGGGGACCTGGAGACGGAGATGATCCGGGAATTCTTCTATGCGGTGTCCTACGGCGCGGCCATGAACCTGCATATCAGACAGATGTCCGGCTCCAACAACCATCATATTATAGAAGCAGCCTTCAAGGCATTTGCCAGGTCCCTGGACGCTGCATGTGGATATGACCCAAGGCTGACGGACGTGTTGTCCACTAAAGGCTCTTTGTGAGGGGAAAATCCATGAAAACTATGTACTCCAAGAAAATGATGCGGCTGCGCAGAAGAGACCCCAGACTGTGGGCGGCCGTGATTATGATGGGTCTGGGAGCCTTGCTGCTGTTCTTCTCGCCGATTCTGGACGGAAGGGTTGGCAGCGGTTTACAGACCGCGCAGCTCTCCGGCGCGGCGGCCTCTGTTGTGCACTACCTGCCCAGAGTCCTGCTGGCAGCCGGGCTTATGGCGTTTTTCTTCTTCATACGGCGTCTGCTGGATATGAAGAACCGCCTGAAGCTGCTGACAGAGGAGCAGCTGGCCCAGGCGGACCAGGAGCTGAATGAGACTGAACCCGTGGCAAAGGGCGCTCTGGTCTATGTGACGCCCCATTTCCTGATCAGCGGAGATTACCAGTTTGAGGTGATTCCCTATGTGGATATGGAGCGCATCTATTATGCAGGTGATCTGCTGGTGGTGTCCACCGCCGGCGGAGCGGCCCACGTTGTGGCCTCCGGCTCCGGGAAAAAGAGCTGGGTGGAGCACCTGGAACAGGAGCTGAATGCCAGGGTTACTGCCAGCGCGGCTGACAAATCGGCCAGGGCGGCAGCGGTTAAGGCGGCCGGGAAAAACGGCGGCGGTTCAAAGGAAGGCGGTTCGAAAGAAGGCGGCTCGGAGGGCAGCCCAAAAGAAGGCAGCTCAAAAAGCAAGAAGAAGCAGGTTCAGCTTCGCGTCCTGCCCAAGCCGGACAAGAAAGCCGCCCTGGCCGGCGGCCTTCTGATGGCCGTACCCGGGGTTGCCATCTGGATGCTGTTCTGCGGTTTTGCCATCTGGGGTCCGCTGCTGGGAGCCATGGCCATCTTTTTCCTGATCTCCATTGGCTATGGGTTCGGCATACGGAACCTTTTCGTCCGTCACAAGGATCTGGGACAGTGGAACCCTGAGGAGGATGCAAGGCCGGTTCTGATATTATCCCTGGTGATTGTGATCCTGGCGGGGATTTCTTACCATGTACTGCTGCTGGTGTTTGGGTACAAAGAATATGGTTACAGCACTGTCTACGCGGCAGGGCATCTGGTAGGCCTGCTGAAGGAACACAATCTTTGGAGCCTGTTCCGGTCCAGGCTGCTGTTCGGCGTGCTCACCACAGTGGTGCTGGGATTCAGGTTTAAATCTGGTACAGCATTGCGTAAATAGCGGGTACTGACTTCACTGGTATTTGCGCAATGCTGTACCAGTTCAAAGAAGGTGTAAGATTAGGAGGTTATTATGCAGTTATATCCGGCAATTGATATAAAGGGCGGCAAATGCGTCCGCCTGACCCAGGGATTGTTTGACAATGTGAAGGTATATTCTGATACGCCAGCCGACATGGCCAGGCTGTGGCAAGAACAGGGAGCCACCTTCCTGCATCTGGTCGATCTGGACGGGGCGCTGGCGGGAAGGTCGGTCAATGAGGACGTAATCCGCGCCATTGTGGAGGCAGTGGACATACCTGTGGAGATCGGCGGCGGAATCCGCTCAGAGGAGGCCGCGGCCCATATGCTGGATCTGGGCGTAGCCAGGGTGATCATCGGAACCAAGGCAGTGGAACGGCCGGAATTCATGGCGGAGATGGTGGAGCGTTTCGGCCCGGACCGCATCGTGGCCGGCGTGGACGCCAGGGACGGCATGGTGGCTATCCAGGGCTGGGAGGAGGTCAGCACGGTCACCGCGGCCTCCCTGTGTCTGAAGATGAAGGAGATGGGCATCCGACATGTGGTCTACACGGACATTTCCAGGGACGGGATGCTCTCTGGCCCCAATGTGGAGGCCACAAAACAGCTGACCCTGGACACGGGAATTGACATTATCGCCTCCGGCGGCGTCTCCTCCATGGAGGACCTGGCCAAGCTCAGCGAAGCAGGCATTCAGGGGGCCATCATAGGGAAGGCGCTGTATGAAAACCGCGTGGATCTGCGGGAAGCGGTTAATACATTTGAAACCAGGGAAATGGACGGGATAAGCGTATGACAGAGTATAAGAAGCTGATTGCAGGATATAAAGTGAGAAAAGGCAGTGTCTGCCCGGCACAGGGCGGACCGGCCTACAGAGGTAATCTGGTGCAGCTGGCAGCTGCGGCCTGCGACAATGGGGCGGACGAGGTGTGGGTGTGCGATGACTCACAGTCAGATGAAGAGCATGAGGCGGTGATCGGCCTCATCAAGGATACGGCCAGGGCCGTGGATGCGCCGATTCTGGCCGGCGGCCGTGTGCGCCGTCTGGAGGATGTGAAGAAGTATCTGTATGCCGGGGCCAGCGCCGTGTACCTGGATGTCAGCTGCCAGGAAAATGTGGATCTGATGAAGGAGGCCGCCGACCGTTTCGGGCATGAGAAGATTTACGCCATGCTGCCGGATGACACATATCTGGCCCATGTGGAGGAGTACGCCCAGCTGGGCGCGTCTGTGATGGTCTTAAAGGGCGCCGGGGAATTAGAGGGCCACCCGTACCTGATCTTTGCAGAGGGGCAGGGGGCGGCAGACGAGACGGCTAAAGCTCTGGCCGGAAGCATTTCCAGGGAAGCTGTGAGCGGTGTGATCCTGTCTGCCGGTGAGGAGTGCATGGCCGGCTTTATGGAGATTAAGCAGCTGTTAAAGGAGCAGGGGATTCCCACAGATACCTTTGAGAGCAGTGTCCGGTGGGCGGATTTCAAGCTGAACAGCGATGGCATGATTCCCGTGATTGTACAGGATTACAAGACCTCAGAGGTGCTGATGATGGCCTACATGAACCAGGAGGCCTTTGAGGCCACGCTGCGTAGCGGCCGGATGACCTACTACAGCAGAAGCAGAAGCTGCCTCTGGCTGAAGGGGGAGACCAGCGGGCATTTCCAGTATGTCAAGTCCCTGCAGCTGGACTGCGACAATGATACGATCCTGGCTAAGGTGGACCAGGTGGGCGCTGCCTGCCACACCGGAAGCCGCACCTGCTTTTTCCAGACACTGGCCCAGAAGGAGTACAAGGAGACCAACCCCTTGAAGGTGTTTGAGGATGTGTTCGGCGTGATCCTGGACCGAAAGGAGCACCCCAAGGAGGGGTCCTACACCAACTATCTCTTTGACAAGGGTATTGATAAGATCCTGAAGAAGCTGGGTGAGGAGGCCACGGAGATCGTCATCGCGGCCAAGAACCCTGACCCGGAGGAGGTCAAGTATGAGATATCTGATTTCCTGTACCACATGATGGTGCTCATGGCAGAGCGGGGGATCAGCTGGGAGGAGATTACACGGGAGCTGGCCAACCGGTAGGGGGCGTGAATATGGTTATAACAACGGCACAGTCCAGGGAGGGCTGTGCCGTTTAAGTCGATCTACGGAAAATATTAAGAAAATGATCCAATAATTGTAAAAACTGCGGAGGAAATTCTGCATTATAATGTATTTAACAGAACATTAGAGGAATATACAGGGGGGAGGACAGCGAATATGAAGATATATTTCGCAGCTGCATTAATATGCACCGTATCACTTTTGGCAACAAGCTGCCGCCGCCCTTTGGATGATATCTCTGCGCCGCTGAACAAACTGACGCTGGAGGTGCGGATTGCCCCTATGATTCCTGCCATGACGGCCGTGGATGTGGAGTGCCAGCCGGAGTTGAGGGATTGGCCGGATTACGATTACGGCCGGGGATTTTATGCCTGGCATGGGCTTGGCTTTGATGGGAGGTCTGGCCAGCAGGCCGGCGGCCCGATGGGCCGGACCTGGCATAGGAGCTGAATAGAGTGAAGGAGATGTATAAATGGAGTTTATTGATCTTTCGACCTGGAAACGGGCCATGCATTATCAGATCTTCAGGAACAGCGCACAGCCGCAATACTGCGTAACCTTTGATCTGGACGTTACCGGCTTCCTGAGGGCGGTGAAGGCCAGGGGGTATTCATTCACCTACTCGTTCATCTATGCTGTCACGAGATGTGCCAATGAGATATATGAGTTCCGCTGCCGGTTTGTGGACGGGAAGCCTGCCGTATTTGAGAAAATCAACACGTCATTCACCTATCTCAATCAGGAGACAGAACTGTTCAAGGTGGTGAATGTGCCCATGCAGGACACCATTGAGGCATATGTGGCCCTGGCGGAGGAGACACAGCAGAACCAGAAGGAATATTTTACAGGTCCCATGGGCAATGACATTTACCAGTTTTCACCATTTCCCTGGGTGTCCTACACCCACATTTCCCATACGGACTCCGGCAGCCGTGACAATGCCACACCGCTGTTTGACTGGGGGAAATACTATGAGCGGGAGGGCAGGGTCCTTCTGCCGTTTTCCGTGCAGGTGCACCATTCCTTTG
>URUZ01000344.1 GCA_900551225.1 uncultured Clostridium sp. | reverse complement strand
ACTTATATATGCTCATAATATGGTTGAGCGTTTCTACCAACTACCGTAATAGTTGTCTATAAGTTTTCACAGCGCAGCCGTCCGGTCATTGGAGATCGGAAGACTAGCTGTGAACCTTGTAGAGACAGCGGTAGTTGTTTTTTTGTTGTGATCCTATCGTCCGGACGAGGGCTGCTGTCTCTATGAAACAAAACTGATAACGGAAGAGAGTAGGAAAGCCTATGGAAGAAAGGAAGAATTTTGTTCTGAAAGGCAACATCTGCTACAGTCAGGACGCAGCAGCGTTTCAGACAGTGGAAGCCGGATATCTGGTGTGCGAGGACGGTCTTTGTGCCGGCACATTTGAGGAGCTTCCGGAGCAGTATGCAGGCTGGCCGGTGACAGATTATGGGGACCGGCTGATTGTACCGGGGCTGGTGGACCTCCACCTTCACGCCCCCCAGTACGGATTCCGCGGACTGGGCATGGATTTAGAGCTGTTGGATTGGCTGAACACACACACATTTCCTGAGGAGGCCAAGTACGGCGACCTGGAGTATGCAAAGAAGGGCTACACAGTGTTTGCGGAGAATATGAAGCGCAGCGCCACCACGAGAGCCTGCATCTTTGCAACCATTCACAGGGAGTCCACAGAGCTTCTGATGGATCTGATGGAGGAGACGGGGCTTAAGACCATGATCGGCAAGGTGAACATGGACCGCAACAGCCCGGATATACTGATTGAGGAGAGCGCCGAGGCCTCAGCCCTGGATACGGTGCGCTGGCTTCAGGAGACCGCGGGGCGGTATGAGAATGTAAAGCCTATTCTGACGCCCAGATTCACGCCCTCCTGCACGGATGAGCTGATGGAGCGCCTGAGCGCGCTGCAGAAGGAGTACGGCCTGCCGGTGCAGTCCCACCTGTCTGAGAACCAGGGTGAGATTGCCTGGGTGAAGGAGCTCTGCCCCTGGTCCCGGTTCTACGGGGATGCATATGACCATTTCGGCCTGTTCGGCGGGGAGGCCAAGACGGTGATGGCTCACTGCGTGTGGTCTGCCGATGAGGAGCAGGCATGTATGAAGGAGCGGGGCGTATACGTGGCCCACTGCCCCCAGTCCAACACCAACCTGTCCTCAGGCATCGCTCCGGTGAGGGAATATCTGAACCGGGGAATCCATGTGGGCCTGGGCACGGATGTGGCGGGAGGCGCCGGGGAGTCGGTGTTCAGAGCCATGGCGGACGCCATCCAGGTATCCAAGCTGCGCTGGCGGCTGGTGGATGAGAGCCTGAAGCCGCTGACCGCCCAGGAGGCATTTTACCTGGGAACCAAGGGCGGGGGAGCCTTCTTCGGCAAGGTGGGCAGCTTTGAACCGGGTTACGAGATGGACGCACTGATACTGGACGACGAGAGCCTGAAGCACCCGCAGCCGCTGACTGTGGAGGAGCGCCTGGAGCGCATGATTTACCTGTCCGATGAACGGCATATTGCCGGAAAGTACGTGGCTGGACAGAAGATTTTCTGAAGATTTTCTTAGAACCTGAGGGGCGGCTCCCACAGCGCCCTTATAAAATAATGTTTCAACTTTTTAGGAGGTAGGAAGTATGGAAGCAAAGAAGAATCAGGGAATGATGGAGAAGCTGTTCCACCTATCGGCGCATGGCACCGATATCAAGACCGAGGTGATCGCCGGTACGACTACATTTATGACAATGGCGTACATACTGGCTGTTAACCCCAACATTTTAAGCGATGCGGGTATGGACCGCGGAGCCGTATTTACCGCAACGGCCCTGGCCTCCCTGGTCGCAACACTCTTTATGGCGGCATTTGCAAACTATCCCTTCGTGCTGGCGCCTGGCATGGGATTGAACGCATATTTCGCATATACAGTAGTTCTGCAGATGGGTTATACCTGGGAAATGGCTCTGGCGGCAGTATTTGTAGAAGGCCTTATCTTCATATTGCTGTCCCTGACCAATGTCCGTGAGGCGATTTTCAATGCAATACCCATTAATCTGAAACACGCGGTGTCCGTTGGTATCGGACTGTTTATCGCATTCATCGGCCTGCAGAATGCGAAGATCGTGGTAGGCAGCGCAACGCTTGTATCCATGTTCTCCTTTAAGGGATCTCTGGCAGCCGGAACCTTTGCTTCCCAGGGAATCACTGTTCTTCTGGCAATCATCGGCGTTCTGATCACCGCTGTTCTGGTGGTAAAGGGCGTGAAGGGCAACATTTTATGGGGCATCCTGATCACCTGGGGCCTTGGAATCATCTGCGAGGTTGCCGGACTGTACCAGCCCATCCCGGCGGAGGGGATCTTCAGTGTAATTCCGGACCTGTCCTCCGGTTTTGGAATTCAGAGCATGGCCCCCACATTTATGCACCTGGACTTCAGCAGAGTTCTGTCTCTGGATTTCCTGGTTGTAATGTTTGCATTCCTCTTTGTAGATATGTTTGATACCCTTGGAACCCTGATCGGCGTGGCATCCAAGGCTGATATGCTGGATAAGGACGGTAAGCTTCCCAATATCCGCGGCGCTCTGCTGTCGGATGCAGTTGGAACCTCTTTGGGAGCTGTGTTCGGAACCTCCACAACCACCACCTTCGTAGAGAGCGCCTCCGGCGTGGCTGAAGGCGGAAGAACCGGTCTCACCGCAGTTGTGGCAGCGGGCTTCTTCGGACTGTCCCTGTTCCTGTCCCCCATCTTCTTAGCCATTCCGTCCTTTGCAACGGCTCCGGCTCTGATCGTGGTAGGATTCCTGATGATCACATCCATCACCAAGATTGATTTTAACGACTTTACGGAAGCGATTCCCTGCTATATTGCAATCATCGCAATGCCCTTTATGTACAGCATCTCCGAAGGAATCGCAATGGGCGTTATCTCCTACGTCGTGATCAATCTGCTGACCGGCAATGCCAAGAACAAGAAAATCAGTCTGCTGATGTATATATTGGCGGTACTGTTTGTATTAAAATACATAAGGATTTAATGATTAAATAACCAGGAGGTAGCTACATGGGAGTTGGAAAAAGTATAACCCGCGTTGACGCATGTGATAAAGTGACAGGCGATGCCAAGTATACGGCAGATCTGGAGCCAAAGGGGCTGTTGGTCGCTAAGGTAGTGAGAAGCACCATCGCCAACGGGTTAGTCAAAAGCTTTGATCTGGAAGCGGCGCTTGCGGTGCCGGGAGTGGTGAAAATCGTCACATGTTTTGACGTGCCGGACATTCAGTTTCCGACTGCCGGCCACCCCTGGTCCGTGGAGGCAGCCCACCAGGATATTGCGGACAGAAAGCTGCTCAACACCAGAGTCCGGGTCTACGGCGATGATATTGCAGCCGTGGTGGCAGAGGATGAGGTGGCGGCCAGCCGCGCGGTCCGTCTGGTAAAGGTGGAGTATGAGGAGTATGAGCCGCTGCTGACTGTGGAGGCGGCCATGAAGGAGGGCGCACCCCAGCTGCACGATGAGAAGCCGGGTAATGTGATCGCCCGCTCCGCATTTAAGGTAGGAGAAGGAAGCTATGAGGAGGCGGCGGCCGAGGAAGGCCTGGCCGTTATTGATAAGGAATACATAACACAGAGCGTACAGCATTGCCATATTGAGACGCCCATTTCCTTTGCCTATATGGAAAAAGGACGTATTGTCGTAACTACCTCAACCCAGATCCCCCATATCGCACGCCGGGTAATCAGTCAGGCGCTGGGCCTGCCTATGGGGCGTATCCGGGTGATTAAGCCCTACATCGGCGGAGGCTTCGGCAATAAACAGGATGTGCTGTATGAGCCGCTGAATGCATTTCTCTGCACCCAGGTGGGCGGCAGAGGCGTGAAGCTGGAGATCTCCAGAGAAGAGACGCTGGCATGTACCAGAGTGCGCCATGCCATAACCCTGAAGGTGAAGGCTGCGGCCAGAAAGGACGGCACCCTGGTGGCCAGGAAGCTGGAAGCATATTCCAACCAGGGCGGCTATGCGTCCCACGCACATGCCATTGTGGCCAACACCTCCAATGAGTTCAAACAGATCTACCAGGATGAAAAGGTTCTGGAAGCCCAGGCCTGCACCGTGTACACCAACATCGCTGCCGGCGGCGCCATGCGCGGCTACGGCATCCCCCAGGCGGCATTTGCCGCGGAGTGCATGGCGGATGACCTGGCGCTGGCCATTGGGATGGACCCCCTGGAATTCAGGAAGAAGAACTGTATGCAGCCGGGGTACCAGGACCCCCACACCCATGTGAGATGCAATACCTACGGATTGGCGGAATGCATGGAGAAGGGCCGACAGTATATCCACTGGGATGAGAAGCGCAAGGCCTTTGCGGATCAGACCGGACCGGTGCGTAAGGGCATCGGTATGGCCATCTTCTGCTACAAGACCGGCGTGTATCCAATTTCCCTGGAGACGGCCTCCTGCAGAATGGTGCTGAACCAGGACGGCTCCATCCAGCTTCAGATGGGCGCAACCGAGATCGGCCAGGGCGCCGACACGGTGTTCTCCCAGATGGCGGCTGAGATCACCGGAATCACAGTGGACCGGGTTCACGCGGTGTCCACCCAGGATACGGACATCACCCCCTTTGATACAGGGGCGTACGCTTCCCGCCAGACCTATGTCAGCGGCAAGGCGGTCCGCAAGACGGGACTGCTGCTGAAGGAACGGATTCTGGAATATGGGGCATACATGCTGAAGAAGCCCCAGGACACCCTGGATCTGCGTGAAAACTGGGTGGTAGACCGGGAATCCGGGGAACAGCTGCTGGCCATGGAAGAACTGGCAACCACTGCTTTCTACAGCCTGGACCGCTCTGTCCATATCACGGCAGAGTCCACCAGCCACTGTAAAGACAATACATTTGCCACCGGCGTCTGCTTCGCAGAGGTGGAGGTGGATATGCCGTTAGGCAAGGTGAAGGTAACCAACATTATCAATGTCCACGACAGCGGCAAGCTGATCAATCCCAAGCTGGCCGAGGCGCAGGTACACGGCGGCATGAGTATGGGACTGGGGTACGGGCTCAGCGAGCATCTGCTCTATGATGCCAAGGGCCGCCCATTAAACGATAACCTGCTGGATTACAAGCTTCCCACTTCCATGGATACGCCGGATCTCCATGTGGAGTTTGTGGAGCTGGAGGACCCCACCGGTCCCTTTGGCAACAAGGCCCTGGGTGAGCCGCCGGCGATCCCCGTGGCTCCGGCCATCCGCAACGCGGTGTTAAACGCCACAGGAGTGGCAGTGGACTCCCTGCCAATGGACCCCCAGAAGATGGTGGAACATTTCAAGGCAGCAGGATTAATATAGAAAGGGCGGTGCAGAACCATGTATGATATCGAGAAATTTTACCAGGCAGAGGATGTGGCGGATGCGGTGCGTGCCCTCTCGGCTGATCCTGATGCAGTGATTATATCCGGAGGCAGCGACGTGCTGATCAAGATCCGGGAAGGCAAGCTGGCCGGCTGCTCCCTTGTGAGCATCCACGGCATAGAGGCATTGTCGGGAATCACTATGGAGGAGGACGGAACCATTGTCATCGGCCCGGCCACCACATTTTCCCATATTGCCAACAACAAGATGATCCGGAAGCATATCCCTATGCTGGGGGATGCGGTGGATCAGGCCGGAGGGCCTCAGCTACGCAACATCGGAACCGTGGGCGGCAATGTCTGCAACGGCGTGACCAGCGCGGACAGCGCTTCCAGCTTGTGCTGCTATGACGCCATTTTAGTGCTTACCGGACCGGAAGGCGTGAGGGAAGTTCCCATCAGCCAGTGGTACACAGGACCAGGACGCACAGTGAGGGAACACAATGAGGTGCTGACCAGCATCCGCATTTTAAAAGAGAACTATGAGGGCTTTGGCGGACATTATATCAAGTACGGCAAGCGGGGGGCCATGGAGATTGCTACCCTGGGCTGTGCGGTGTCCGTGAAGCTGACTGAGGATAGGAAGCATGTGGCGGATCTGCGCCTGGCATACGGCGTGGCCGCGCCCACACCGGTGCGCTGCCGTCAGACAGAGGAGAATGCCAAGGGCCGCCCCGTTGGGGAAGCGCTGGCTGAGGCCGTGGGAGCTGGCGCGCTGGAGGAAGTGAATCCGCGTACCAGCTGGAGAGCTTCCAAGGAGTTCCGGCTGCAGCTGGTGGAGGAACTGGCAAAACGCGCATTAAAACAGGCAGTATTAAACGCAGGGGGTGAATGGGATGCTTAAAATCGTTCATATGATTGTAAATGGAGCCGAGACGGAAGTGGCCATCGATCCCAGGGAATCCCTGCTGGACACACTGAGAAACCGCCTGGGGCTGACCAGCGTGAAGAAGGGCTGCGAGGTAGGCGAGTGCGGAGCATGTACAGTGCTGGTGGACGGCGAGGCCATCGACAGCTGTATCTATCTGACCCTGTGGGCCGAGGGCCGTAGTATCATGACCGTGGAAGGCCTGAAGGGGCCTAACGGGGAGCTGAGTCCCATCCAGCAGGCATTTGTGGATGAGGCGGCAGTGCAGTGCGGATTCTGCACGCCGGGGCTGATTATGACGGCAGTGGAGATCGTGGGCACGGGGAAACGGTATAATAGGGAAGAACTGAGGAAATTGATCTCCGGGCATCTGTGTAGATGTACAGGGTATGAGAATATTCTGAATGCGATGGAACGGATTGTTGAGGAGACTTATAAGGTTGTTGGTGAGGAATAAACGGGGGGGCGTGGAAGGGTACGCGGGCGGAGTAAGATTCATCCGTCCGTGAGAGCCAGGGGCTGCGGGCGGGAAGGTTCGGGGACGGGTTACGGCGCAAAGTAATTCTAG
>URUZ01000343.1 GCA_900551225.1 uncultured Clostridium sp. | reverse complement strand
GTGTAAAACAATTCATATGCAAATTGTTCACATGTAAACAAATTCCGTCGGTGACGGTGGGAGAGGAAGGGCCGAAACGTGAAGAATACCCAAATCCATGAGACGCTGCGACTGTTGAAAAAACTGAGCCTGGGGATTGAGTCCTCTTTCAATACAATGATGGCGTCCAAAGGAATAACGGCAGCCCAGGGCGATGTGCTGGCGTATCTGCTGGATAACCGGAAGAAGGGGATTTACGCCACGGAGATTCACCAGAATCTGGGAATCTCCAGAGCCGCTGTGTCGGCTCTGCTTAAGAAGCTGAAGAACAAAGGGCTTCTGGTATTCCGGTCCGATCCCGCGGACGAACGGCAGAAGCAGATCCTGCTCACGGAGGAGGCCGGGCGTTATCAGGAGATAATGGACCAGTGCATGGAGCACACGACCATGAACCTGTACCAGGGCTTCACCGTAGAGGAAACTGAGGTTCTGCGGAATCTCCTGCAGAAGATGTGCAGCAATTTAAGCAGAATGAACAACGAGCTAAGTGCTCATAACAAGCCACCTTACTAAGTTCGCGAAACACCTCACTAAGTAAGGATGACATGTATCGCACGTAAGCGGCCAAAAGACGCCCGCTAAGTGCTCATAACAAGGAGGCTAGTAAAATGATTATGACTCTGTTAGGCCAGGTCAGGCAGTATAAAAAGGATTCCCTGCTGACCCCGGTCTTTACCGCCCTGGAAGTGGTGATGGAAGTATTGATCCCCTTTATTATTTCATCTATTATTGACAAGGGAATTGAAGCTGGAAATATGACGAAGGTATACCAGTACGGCGCTCTGATGCTGCTGGCAGCGGCGTTCAGCCTGTTGTTCGGCGTGCTGGCTGGCAAACACGCGGCCAGGGCCTCATCGGGTTTTGCCTGTAACCTGAGGGACGGTATGTACGGGAATATCCAGAATTTTTCTTTTTCCAATATTGACAAATTCAGCACCGCAGGCCTGGTGACCCGCATGACCACGGACGTAACCAATGTACAGAACTCTTACCAGATGATTCTGCGGATCGCTGTCCGTGCGCCCCTGATGCTGGTGTGCAGTATGTTTATGTGTTTCATCATCAACGCCAGGCTGAGCCTGATATTCGTGGGTGCTATTCTGGTGCTGGGCTGTGTGCTGGCCCTGATAATGTTCAGCACCATCAAAGTGTTCGATGTAGTATTTAAGAAGTACGACGCCTTAAATGCAAGCGTCCAGGAAAATGTATCCGCCATCCGCGTTGTGAAGGCATTTGTCCGTGAGGACCATGAAAACGAAAAGTTCACCGCTGCTGCAGGCAAACTGTACCAGCTGTTTGTAAAAGCGGAATCCATGCTGGCCTTCAACAATCCTGTGATGCTGCTGGTGATTTACGGCTGCGTGATCGCCCTGTCCTGGTTCGGCGCCCGCTTCGTGGTGGGAGGCAGTCTGACCACAGGCCAGCTGACCAGCATGTTCAGCTACATTATGAGTATCATGATGTCCCTGATGATGCTCTCCATGATATTCGTTATGGTGACCATGAGCGCAGCCAGCGGCCGCAGAATCGCGGAGATCCTGACAGAACAGCCGGATCTGGTCAACGGGGAGAATCCCCAGAAAAACGTTGCGGACGGTTCCATTGATTTCAACAACGTAAGTTTCTCCTACAAACACGGCAGCGGCCGTGAGACCTTAAAAGAGATTGACCTCCACATCCGTTCCGGCGAGACCATCGGTATCATCGGCGGCACCGGCAGCGGCAAGTCCAGCCTGGTGAACCTGATCAGCCGTCTCTACGATGTGACGGAGGGCAGCGTCATGGTGGGCGGCATGGATGTGCGGGACTATGATATGGAGAGTCTGCGCAACCAGGTGGCCGTGGTGCTCCAGAAGAACGTGCTGTTCTCAGGAACTATCCTGGAGAATCTGCGCTGGGGCAATGAAAACGCCGATGATGAGGAGTGCATAGCTGCCTGCAGGCAGGCCTGTGCCGATGAGTTTATTCGGCAGCTCCCCGACGGCTACAACACCTACATCGAGCAGGGCGGCACCAATGTGTCGGGCGGCCAGAAACAGCGGCTGTGCATTGCCAGAGCTCTTTTAAAGAAGCCCAAGGTGCTGATTCTGGATGATTCCACCAGTGCGGTGGACACTGCCACAGACGCCAGGATACGGGCTGCATTTGCCGCCAGCATACCGGGCACCACAAAAATCATCATCGCCCAGCGCATATCCAGCGTGGAGCATGCGGACAGGATTATGGTGCTGAATGAGGGCAGGGTGGATGGATTTGACACCCATGAATCCCTGCTGCAGACCAACGGCATTTACAGGGAAATATATGAGACCCAGGTAAAGGGCGGCGGCGATTTCGACCAGGCCGCGGGAAAGGAAGGTGTTGGCAATGACTAAACAGTCGTCCAGGAAGAAGGTGGAGAATCCTTCTCTGATTATCCGGCGGGTGCTGGGATATGTGATGAAGAGCTATAAGTTCTCCTTTATAGTTGCGGTGGCGTGCATCCTGGGAGCAGCGGTGGCCACCCTTCAGGGTACCCTGTTTATGCAGGTGCTGATTGACGATTATATAATGCCCATGACCCAGACTGCGAATCCGGACTTTGGCGCCCTTGCCTCAGCCCTCATGACGCTGGCCTGTATGTATGGGGCGGGTATCCTGTGTTCCTACGGTTACAACCGCATTATGGTCAACATCAGCCAGGGCACCATGCGGAATCTGAGGGTGGATCTGTTCACACACATGGAATCCCTGCCCATCAAATATTTTGATACACATTCCCACGGCGATATCATGTCAGTTTACACCAACGATGTGGACACACTGCGCCAGCTGATGAGTCAGAGTATTCCTCAGGTGATCAACTCTGCGGTGACAATCGTGATTACCTTTGTAAGCATGGTAACCCTGAATGTGCCCCTGACTCTGATGACCTTGTGTATGGTAGCTGTGATGCTGGTGACGACCTCCAAACTCAGCGGCAAATCCAGGACCTATTTCTCCAGCCAGCAGAAGGATCTGGGCGCAGTAAATGGATATATTGAGGAAATGATGGAAGGCCAGAAGGTAGTGAAGGTGTTCTGCCACGAGGAGAAGAGCCTGGAGAAATTCGGAGAGATCAACGACCGGCTGCGGGACAGCGCCAATAACGCCAACAAGTTTGCCAACATCATGATGCCGTTGAACGCCAACCTGGGAAACATCAGCTATGTGCTCTGCGCTGTGTGCGGCGCGCTGCTGGCTCTGAAGGGCTACGGCGGCCTGACCCTGGGCACCCTGGTGGCCTTCCTGACACTGAACAAGAACTTCACCCAGCCAATCACCCAGATCAGCCAGCAGATGAACAGTATTGTTATGGCCCTGGCTGGCGCTGAACGGGTATTTAAAATGATGGATGAAACCCCGGAGACAGACGAAGGCTATGTGGAGCTGGTCAACGCAATACAGCTGCCGGACGGAACCCTTCAGGAGACCAAAGAGCGGACCGGAGTCTGGGCATGGCGTCATCCCCACCAGGCGGACGGCACAGTGACCTACACCAGGCTGGAGGGGGATGTGACCTTCGACGATGTGGACTTTGGCTATGATGACAAGAAGATGGTGCTTCACAACATCAAGCTGTTTGCCACACCCGGCCAGAAGCTGGCCTTCGTGGGCAGCACCGGCGCGGGCAAGACCACCATCACCAACCTGATCAACCGCTTCTATGATATACAGGACGGAAAGATCCGATACGACAACATAAATATCAACAAAATCAGAAAAGCGGACCTGCGCCGTTCCCTGGGCATGGTGCTTCAGGATACCCACCTGTTTACCGGCACGGTGCTGGACAATATCCGTTACGGCCGGTTGGATGCCACGGATGAGGAGTGCATGGCAGCGGCCCGCCTGGCCAATGCCCATGGGTTCATCACCCGCCTGCCGGACGGATACCAGACGCTGCTGACCGGTGACGGCGGCAACTTAAGCCAGGGCCAGCGCCAGCTGCTGTCCATTGCCAGGGCCGCAGTGGCAGACCCGCCGGTGCTGATCCTGGACGAAGCTACCTCCTCCATTGATACAAGGACAGAGACCCTGGTGCAGCAGGGCATGGACCGGCTGATGAAGGGGAGGACCACATTTGTGATCGCCCACCGGCTGTCAACCATCCAGAACTCGGACTGCATCATGGTTATGGAGCAGGGGAGGATCATCGAGCGCGGCAGCCACGACCAGCTGATCACTGAAAAAGGAAAATATTACCAGTTATACACCGGGAATTTTGCAGAAGAGAGCGCATAAAGAAGAAAATTGTATAAACCACCCCCATTTGGAACATACTGTAAATATACAAAGCTGGAACAGAAGCTGTGTAGAGCTTTTGCGGAGGCAGCGTATACAGCACGGAGGCGGCCTGTCCGCCGCCGTGAATGCGTTCAAAACAAGGAGGTAATATCAATGGGAAATAAGGCATTGGACTATACCGCCCTGACCGTAAGCCTGATTGGCGCGTTAAACTGGGGTCTGGTAGGATTTTTCAATTTCAACCTGGTGTCCTGGATCTTCGGAACCGGCACTTGGTTCAGCCGCATCATTTATGCAGTGGTTGGAATCTGCGGCCTCTACCTGCTTACATTTTATTCCAGGTCAGGGGAACAGGCATAAGAAGTTAAAAGGCCCCCGCCTCCGGCTCCTTAATTGGGAACCGGTAGCGGGGGATTCTTTATGCAATTTTATATGAACATTCTGGCAATGGCGGTAAAGGCAATACATAATACGATTCCGCACACCGTGGGGATCAGGAAGGAGGCAATGGTCCATTTCCAGCCTCCGGTCTCCTTTCGAATGGTCAGCAGGGTAGTGGAGCAGGGCCAGTGCATCAGGGCGAAGAGCATGGTGCTGATGGCGGTGATCCAGGTCCAGCCGTTGGATACAAGCAGTTCCTTTAACTGGGCCAGGCTGTCGAACTCCAGAATGGTGCCCTGGGACATATAGGCCATGATAATGATGGGAACCACGATCTCGTTGGCAGGAAGCCCCAGCACAAAGGCCATGAGGATTACTCCGTCCAGTCCCATCAGACGGGCAAAGGGGTCCAGAAAATTGGCGCAGTGGGCCAGCAGGCTCAGTCCGTTCACCTGGGCGTTGGCCAATACCCAGATCAGCAGGCCGGCGGGGGCGGCCACCACAATGGCGCGGCCCAGCACAAACAGGGTTCTGTCGAAGATGGAACGCACAATGACTTTCCCGATCTGAGGACGCCTGTAGGGAGGCAGCTCCAGGGTGAAGGAGGAGGGCATACCCTTTAACACAGTCATGGACAGCGCCTTTGATACGGCGAAGGTCATGAGAATACCCAGCAGGATAAACAGGGTCAGAAGCAGCGCCGACATCAGGGAAGCCCCGGCACCGCCGGAGACGCCCACGAAGAACATGGAGATAATGGTGATCAGGATGGGGAAACGTCCGTTGCAGGGCACAAAGTTGTTGGTCACCATGGCAATCAGGCGTTCCCTTGGGGAGTCGATGATCCGGCAGCCCACGATTCCGGCGGCATTGCAGCCAAAGCCCATGCACATGGTCAGAGCCTGTTTGCCGCAGGCGTGACAGCATTTGAATGGTTTATCCAGGTTGTAGGCGATGCGCGGCAGATAGCCTGAGTCCTCCAACAGGGTGAACATGGGGAAGAAGATGGCCATGGGCGGCAGCATGACGGATACCACCCAGGCCAGCACCCGGTAGACGCCAAGCACCAGCATCCCATGAAGCCAGGCCGGAGCACCGATGTAATCGAAGGCAGCGGTCAGATAGTCCTGGATCTTAAACAGCAGGCTGGAGAGCATCTGGGACGGATAGTTGGCGCCGGTGATGGTCAGCCAGAACACTGCCGCCAGCATTGCCAGCATAATGGGATATCCGGCCCATTTGCTGGTGAGGACCTTATCCAGCCGCCGGTCGCCCTCGTTGTAGCCCTCTTTCTGGAAATGTACGGTGCCGCCGCTGATTTCCTCAGCAGCAGTCACCAGGCCGGATACAATCTTATCTTTTAACTGTTCCGGTTCCATATCATGTTCACTCAGATATTCCCTGGCCGAGTCAATGCTCTCCGCTACCTGGGGATCTTCCAGAATGTTCTCGCCCAGGAATGCGGTCAGCTCTTTCATCAGGGATTCATCATAGTCCAAAAGCTTCAAGGCCAGCCACCGGGCGTTCAGGACGTCCCCCACCTTCTGCCGGATGGCCGGTTCGGCCAGGGCGATGGCTTCCTCCACCACCGGGTCGTATTTAACCTGGTAGGGGGAGGTGGCGGTCTGGCCGTCCGCCAGAGAGTCCAGCTGCTGCATGAACCGGTCCAGGGTTTTCTTCTTTCTGGCTATGGTGCCTGCCACGGGGACGCCCAGTTTTTGGGACAGGGCTTCCAGATCGATCTGTATGTGTTTGCGCCTGGCCTCATCCATCAGGTTGACGCAGACCAGAACCCGGTCGGAGATCTCCATGGTCTGGAGCACCAGGTTTAGGTTGCGCTCCAGACAGGTGGCGTCACAGACTACCACCACAGCGTCGCTCTCTCCAAAGCAGATAAAGTTCCTTGCCACTTCCTCCTCAGCAGAGTGGGCCATCAGAGAATAAGTCCCCGGAATGTCCACCAGCACATAGCCGTGTTTTTTGGTGCGGCAGAACCCCTGGGCGTTGGCTACGGTTTTTCCCGGCCAATTCCCGGTCGGTTAGTAATTATTAGGGGGAAAACAAAATTATAGAAAGATAATCTTATAATCACGAAGTCGATTGAC
>URUZ01000342.1 GCA_900551225.1 uncultured Clostridium sp. | reverse complement strand
CTGTGGAACGTCCGCTGACGCATCCAGGAGCGGGAAAAAGGAAAAATACGCTAACTCCAATCTTTTACACTATTGTATTAATAATGCATGTTGAATCAATAGCTCATGTATGTGATGTCATCTCTTCAAACCGTTCATAAAGCTTCCTGTTAATCTCCTGCACCTCCTCAACCACCATTTTATCCACCTCCCGGTCATAAGTCATCAATCCGTTGATTTCCTCCTCTATATCACTGGTCTGCGTATAGATGGCGCTGCTCAGCCCCCGTTCCAGGTTGGGGAATATCTCCTCCTCCCAGAGCCGTCTGTAATTGGCGGTCAGCTCCTCTGAGGAGTGGTAGTGCTGGTAGCCGAACTCCTTTTCACATGCCGTGTGCCCCTTTACCGGATACGCATAGCCACCGTACTCAGTCAGGGCCACCACCCGGTCCTTCTGTGGCTTCACCTTCAGCTTGTGGATATAGTTGTGAATGCTGTACATATCCCCGCCGTGCTGGTCAAACCAGCCGCAGGCTTCATTGACCACCCTGCCTGGGTCCATCTCACGGATGATCTCCGTGGCCTTGGCTGCATCAAACTGCCCCCACCCTTCATTAAAAGGAACCCAGACAACTATACTGGGGAAGTGCCTCAGATGGTCGATCATATCCCTTAAATCCCTGTAATACTGTTCCCTTCCCTCCTGGTCCTTACGCCTGAATATGCCATAGTGACTGTCCTTTATCCCCCTGGCAAACCAGTCAAAGGCATTGGGCAGATGGGTCACAAACACCATGTTGTAATCCCCTCCCCCATTGGGCATATCCTGCCACACGAACATCCCCAGCCTGTCACAGTGGTAGAAGAAACGCTCCGGCTCTATCTTGACATGTTTACGGATGGTGTTGTAGCCCATTTCCTTCATTTTCAGGATATCATAGACCAGCGCCTCATCACTGGGCGCCGTCAGCAGGCTCTCCAGCCAATACCCCTGGTCCAGAAGGCCGTTGAAGAAGCAGGGCCTGTTGTTCACATAAAACCTGAGAATCCCCTGGCTGTCCCTGCCCACTGATACCTTGCGCATACCGAAATAAGACCGCACCTCATCCTTCCCCATGACGATTTTTACATCATACAGATGGGGCGAATCCGGGCTCCACGGCTTAAATCCGTCCAGCTTGATAACCGTTTTGCCGCGGGCAGCCCCACAGACGGCCCCAGCGCCTTCCCGGCCGCCGCCTCCGTGGTTTTCCCCGCGAACCGTTTCCGTCTCCCCACAGGCCGTTTCCGTCTCCCCACAGGCCGCTTCTGCCTCCCCGCAGGCCGCTTCCGTCTCCCCACAGGCCGCTTCCATCTCCCCGCAAACCACTTCTATCTCCCCGCAGGCTACTTCCAAGTCCCCATCCATCACCGTAATATGGGCAGTCTCCCCGCCCTGCGCCGCCTGGATAGATATATACACCGCGCTTTCATCATACATGGGAGTGATCTTCAGCCCCTTAATGTAGTCCTCCTCCACGCTCTCCAGCCACACGGTTTTCCAGATACCGCTCTGGGGCGTGTAGAACAGAGACGCATACTTCCCCCTTTTTTCAATCTTCTGTTTTCCTCTGCCGTGGGGCAGCTTCTCGGTCCAGTCTATGACCTGCAGCGTAAGTTCATTTTCCCCCTGCGCCAAATGCGCTGTGATGTCAAAGGAAAAGGGCAGGTATCCGCCTTTGTGCTCCCCCAGCAGCGCTCCGTTTAAGAACGCCCGGCACTCCTGGTCCACGGCTCCGAAGTGGAGGATAACCCTGGACTTTTTAAAGCCTGACGGAAGGGTGAAATGGGTTCTGTAGTGTAAATACTGATGGGGCATCAGGACTCTGCCCACACCGGATAAAAGGGTCTCCGGTGAGAAGGGGACCAGGATTTTTCCATCATATGATTCTGTCTGGGGAGATTCATTGATGCAGTATTCCCACTCCCCATTGAGATTCAGGTAACTGTCCCTCACAAGGCTGGGCCGGGGATACTCAGGAAGAATATGATCCACATCCAGATCTTTTCCCCATCTGCTGACTAATTGTATCATACCTGTTCCACCTGCTTTTTCCTAAATTTAATATTCTGAAAAACCTCCGACTGCACACCCACAGAGATCAGCACCAGGCCGCCCATGATAATGGACTGCCAGTGTACGGATATGCTGGTTGGCAGATAAGTAAATATGGTATTGATAATAAAATAGATCAAAATACCGAAAAATGTCCCGGAAAACTTTCCTTCTCCCCCGGGCAGCTTCACGCCTCCGATGGCGCACATGGCAATCGCATACGTCTCATAGACATTTCCTGCGCTCAGAGTGGCGCTGCCGCTGCTGGATGCCAGGAGCACTCCCGACAGGGCTGCGATCAGGCCGGAGCAGATAAACGCCTTCATTTTAATCCGGTCCACATCAATTCCCATCATCCGGGCCGCCTCACCATTACCGCCTACCGCGTACATGCCCATTCCAAACCTGGTATGCCTTGACACGTACATGCAGATAAATGTGATCAGGAACAACATGGGTATTAATATGGAAATGCCGCTTTTCATCCCCGGAATCACCCCCGGAAGGAATTTGGCATTTGCAAAGGTGAGGATGCTCCCTGATATGGCCACTGATTTTTTGGCAATGATCAGAATCACTCCACGCAGTGCAAACAGCATGGCCAGTGAGGCAATCCAGGAGGAGATCCGCATTTTCGTCACCATGAACCCAATCATGGCCCCTGACGCTACCCCCACAAGAAGGCCGCAGAGAATCCCCAGCAACGGGTTCACTTCCCCTGTCAGGCCCATAACCACGCCGCTCAGTGCAAACACAGCGCCCACAGACAGGTCAATCTCCGCGCACAGGATCACAAAAGTCATGCCCAGCGCCAGAAACCCTCCGTTTTTAGCAGCCTTTAACAGGATGTTAAACACATTGGTGGTGGTCAGGAAATTCTTATCTTTAAATACGATGCTTGTGATAATGACCAGAAGCAGAAAGGCCAGGACCGTACTTCTCGAATAAAATGAATGATAAACTTTTTTAATTGTATTCATAGCCATCCCTCCTCCAATGCCTACTTGGCCTGCTCTCTCTGGATAAACACAGCAAAAACGATAATGGCTGCCTTGAACACCTGGGCATACTGGTCCGGAATATTATTCATCACACAGGTCAGGGTAATCATCTGCATGATCAGCGCGCCCACCACGGTTCCCAGGACATGGGCTTTTCCACCGGTCATGGGGGTACCCCCGATCACAACCGCGGCAATGGCATCCAGCTCTGCCAGCTGCCCCAGGGAGCTGCCCGCGGCCACCGACACCTTGGCCGCCTGGAATATACCGGCAAATGCTGCAAAGAAGCTGCTGAGCCCATAGACAATCATCAGTGTGGCTGCGGTCCGTATGCCGGCCAGGGAGCTGGAGCGGATATTGTCGCCCACGGCCTGTATCTGCCTGCCCAGAACCGTCTTTTCAATCATCACCCACACCAATATAACAGAGACCAGAATGGGCACAATCTGCACCGGAATGGTTCCGCCGATCTTATAGGTCCCCCATAAGGCCAGCTGCTTTCCCACATCCCCCAGCTTGTTAAAATAGATATCCCGGCCCCCGCACAGAACCTGGGCCACGCCGCGTATGCCCAGCATCAGCCCCAGTGTGATGACCATGGCCTGCAGCTTTAACCTGCCGACCATAATTCCCGTAAAACAGCCCACCAAAACCGACACAGCCACAGCAGCCAGTATTGCCGCAAACAGCCCGGTATCCGGCATCAGCTTCGCCGTGAGCACCCCTGCCATGGCCATGACAGAGCCAACTGAAATGTCAATCCCGCCTGTGGAGATGACCAGCGTCATGCCCATACCGCAGAGAATGGTGGGGCAGATCTGGGTGATGATATTATTCAGATTGTTCAGTTTAAAGAAATTCGGTGTAAATAATGAGTTCAGCAGGATAAAAAACAGAAGCAGAGCAACCGCGCTGTATGTTTTAACCAACTGCAGATAATCCTGTTTCGTCTTATTCATGCCCTCTCCCCTCACTTTCGCTGCCTTTTGCGATGGCCTCCATGATCCGGTCCTGGCTGATTCCGTCTCCGATCAGCTCATCCACCACTTTCCCCTCGCGCATCACCACTATGCGGTCGCAGTTTCTCTCCAGCTCCGCAATCTCAGAGGAGATCATCAGCACGGAGATGCCGCTCTCCGAAAATTCCTGTATGAGCTGCTCAATCTCAGCCTTGGCGCCCACATCGATTCCTCTTGTAGGCTCATCCAGGATCATGAGCTTGGGATTCATGCACATCCATCTGGCAAGCAGCACCTTCTGCTGGTTTCCGCCGCTTAAATTGCAGATGGCCTGGTCAGGGGAAGGCGTCTTGATCTTCAGCCGCTGTATATAGTTATTCACAATCTCGTCCTGCTCCCTTTTTTTTACAAATCCAAAAGAATTCAGCTTGGGCAGCAGGGCAATCGTTATATTCTCCTTGACGGACAGGTGGGGGATGATTCCCTCCATCTTCCGGTCCTCGGTGCAGAATCCCATGCCCTTTTTAATGGCATCGGACGGGGAATGGATCGTGGTCTTTTCTCCCCACCAGAATATCTCCCCCTCATCCATGGGCCGGCTTCCAAAGAGAACCTGGGCCAGTTCCGTCCTGCCTGATCCCAGAAGCCCCGACAGGCCCACCACCTCCCCCTGTTTGATCTCTATATCAATTCCCCTCAGCCGCATCCCCTGCCTGATATGCTTCATACCGGCAATGGGCGGGGCATCCCGGAACCCGTAACCTTTTTTATTCCGCTCCAGCTCCACCGTATCCTTACCAACCATCAGGGAGATCAGTTTCAGCTGATCCAGATCCCCTACATTGTAATCCCCCACATATTCCCCATCCTTGAACACTGTAAGGCGGTCGCAGATTTCAAATATCTCATCCAGCTTGTGGCTGATGAATATCACGCTGATCCCCTTATCCTTCAGCTGCCGTATGATCCGGAACAGCACCTGCACCTCATGGGTATCCAGGGAGGAGGTGGGTTCATCCATAATCACCAGCTTAGCGCGGATGCTCACCGCCCGCGCAATGGCCACCATCTGCTGGATGGCGGTGGAATAATGGTTCAGCGGTTTTGACACATCAATGTGGATACCCAGGTCCGACAGAATCGACTGTGCCTCCGCAGCCATCCGCTTCCTGTCAACCCGTCCGAACCCTGTTTTCGGCACCCTTCCCAGGAACAGGTTTTCATAAACAGTCTGAAACAGCACAAGATTCAGTTCCTGGTAAATAGTGGATATCCCCTTCTCATTTGCCTCCATGGGAGTCCTTGCGTCGATTTCCTGCCCGTCAAACCAGATGGTGCCGCCGTTTTTCTGATAAATGCCGGTCAGCACTTTAATCAGCGTGGATTTCCCTGCCCCATTCTCCCCCATCAGGGCATGGACCTCCCCCCTGTTCACCCTCAGGTTCACGCCCTTTAATGCCCGGACTCCCGGAAATGTCTTTTCAAGACCTTTGATATCAAGTAATACATCTGCCATGGTTTCCCCTTTCACTCACCGGAGGAAAACTGCCGCGAAATAGAGTGTTTTCCGCGGCAGCTTTGTAGTTCCTTTACTTATGAAATTTGAGTATGGGCTTAGAATCCCAGTTCCACTACAACATTATCCTTTGTATAAAGGGTGTCCTCATTGGTAATATGGGCCGGAACTTCCTCGCCGTTCATGATCTTGGTGATGGTATCCACCACAATCTCTCCGAAATACGGGGAGCAGGTACAGGAAGCCAGCTGCTTACCGCTTTCCACGGCCTCAAATGCAGCCCTGGTTCCATCGATGCCAAGTGTCAGTATGTCCTCGCCAGGTTTTAATCCGGCTGCCTCAATAGCCGTCATAGCGCCCTGTACCATATCGTCCGTCACGCAGAACACAGCGTCAATATTCTCTCCGCCCTGTGCCTGGAGCGTATTCTCCATCACGGCCTGAGCCTTATCCATCAGCCACTCGCCGTCCTGCTCTGCAACAATTTTAAACTTAGATGCATCCAGTCCGTCTACAAATCCCTTCTGCCGGTCCGTGGAGGTGGAGGAGTCATAGCCGCCATTGATAATCACTACATTTCCGCCCTCCGGCAGGGCCTCTGTGAGAGCCTTCGCACACTGCGCGCCCTCCCACACAAAGTCGGACATGATGGCTGTGGTGTAATGGGTTCCCGCATCCCCGTCAATGGCGCGGTCCACCAGGATCACCGGGATGTCATTCTCCATTGCCTCCTGAAGGGCGCCCTGAAGCCCGTTGTTCTCAAGGGGAGCCACCACCAGGTAGTCAACACCGGCAGCTACCAGGTCACGGATATCAGATTCCTGTGTGGCAATGTCACCGCCTGCATCCTTTACAATAAACTCACCGCCCGCATTCTCCACATACTCTTTAATGCTGTCAGTCTCTGTGGTTCTCCAGGCTGACATGCTGTCGGTCTGGGCAAAGCCGATCTTCTTGCCTTCCAGATTCTTGCCGGCCTCAGCCGCCTGGGCCGCAGTGGTGGCAGCCGCCTCAGCTTTGGTCTCTGCCTCGGTCTCCGCCTTCGTCTCTGCCGCTGTGGTCTCCGCCGGAGCTGCCGCGCTCTCTGCAGGCTTACTGGAACCGCCGCAGGCTGCCAGTGAAAATGTCATAGCCGCCGCCATCATGATTGCAATTGCTTTCCTCATGTAAAAAACCTCCCTCTCTGTGTTTGCAGCGTTATTTATTCTGTCTCTTATACACATCTCCGAGCCCACGAGACCAGAGAGGATCTCGTATGCCGTCTTCTGCTTGAAAAAAA
>URUZ01000341.1 GCA_900551225.1 uncultured Clostridium sp. | reverse complement strand
CTTTATGCACAGTTTTGCATAACTATAAAATCATTGCCTTTTTATTATAATGCATTTTCTAGCTTTATCAAGAGGAAATCTCGGGAAAATATGAATTTTTTTAAATATTTCTTGTATTAAGGTGTGAACCGGCCTGTTTTTTACAGAAAATGGCTGCGCCCTGGATTCCTGCCGCAGCGGCGCAGCCATTTAACTGCTTAATTAATTCCCCTCTTTGCAGGCAGCCCGCATCAGGTGTTTGGCCAGAACCGCGGTGGTCACCGCGCCTACGCCTCCGGGCACCGGGGTGGCGGCAGAGGCATTTTCCGAGATTGACTCAAAGTCCACATCCCCGCACAGCTTACCGTTTTCATCCACATTGATGCCCACGTCAATCACCACGGCGTCCTTGCCCACGAAGCTGCCGTCCAGCATTTTGGCCTTGCCCGCCGCAGCCACCAGGATCTCCGCATTCCGGCAGGTTCCGGCCAGGTCCACGGTCCTGGTGTGGCAGATCGTGACCGTGGCGTTGGCCTTCAGCATCAGCATGGACAGAGGACGTCCCACCACCATGCTGCGGCCCACAATGGTCACCCGCTTCCCCTTGGGGGAAATGTTGTTTGCCTCCAGCACTTCCATCACAGCTTCAGCAGTGCAGGGGGCAAAACCGCTCTCATCCCCTGCAAATACCTTGGCGATGTTGACGGGTGAGATCCCGTCCAAATCCTTGGACGGATGAATCATCTTCTCGATATCCCCCTCGTTGATCTGCCTGGGCAGGGGGCGCAGCAGCAGGATGCCCGTCACATCGGGATCATCGCCCACCGCCGCAAATCCGGCTTTAAAATCTGCATCGCTGATGTCCTCCGGGAACACAAAGGACTTCACCCGAAGCCCGAAGTTCTCCATCTTCTTCATGGCGCCGCGCTCATAGGACATATCGTCAGGCCGTTCCCCAACCCTGACAATGGCCAGCTGGGGAGCCGGTCCATCTAAGCCCGCCAGCATCTCCTGAACCTCTTCTTTGATCTTGGCAGAAACCTCTGCACCTTTTAATATCTGCATGGTCCATCCTCCTTAATTATATGCATACACGCCGGTCAGCCCTTCAGGCCGGCCATTACCACCCCGTATATCCGGTCAGCCCGGACCGTACCCTGTGCCACCAGTTCGTCGGCCCTTGTGTTAAGCTCTGCGGCTCTCTCACGGTTTTTCATGGATTTTGTATTAATATACACATTCATGACAGCCCCCAGCAGGCTGGTGCGGATAAACTGGACCCCCACGCCCACATCACTGACCGCCATGCGGCTGCCCTTTACTGCCAGGATGTCCAAAATGTCCAGCATTTCCACCGCCTTCTCCATAATTTCCATAGGCACCAGGCTGGCATCCAGCAGGCGTTCTTCCATCACGCTGTCCTTGTGGGCCTTCTCCTCCTCAGTCCCTGTGGGCAGGCCATATGCCGCGGCCAGGGGCGCGAACACCTCTTCGTCCCGGTCGGCCAGCTTCAGAAAGTCCTTCTGCAGACCTTCCATGCGCTCCAGCAGCGCCTTCACTTCCTCCTCCACGCCGGCATACCGCTTTTTCCCAATGGTCAGGTTGGCCACCATCTGGCCCAGGGCATTCCCCAGGGCTCCGGCCAGGGCGGAAGCTCCGCCGCCTCCCGGCACCGGTTTCTTCGAGGACAGGGCGCTTAAAAATTCCTCAATCACAAACTGTTCTACCATGTTCGCTCCTCCAATCATCTGTTTTTACTGCCTGCACTAAATGTTGTGTTCATAATGTATCATATAACAATTTCAGCCCGGCTACCACCAGATTTTTCTTTTGTAACAACAATCTGCTTGTCGATGCGTTCTTTCAGCTCAGATACATGGGAAATGATGCCCACCAGGCGGCTGCCCTTGGACAGATCGGCCAGGGCCTTCACCGCCAGGTTCAGGGTATCCCCGTCCAGGGAGCCGAAGCCCTCGTCAACAAACATGGTATCCAGCCGGATGCCCCCTGCGGCCGACTGGATCTCATCTGAGAGCCCCAGGGCCAGGGACAGGGAGGCCTGGAAGGATTCTCCTCCAGAGAGTGTCTTTACGCTGCGCTCCGAACCGTTGTAATGGTCCACCACGTTGAGTCCCAGGCCGCTTTTGCCGCGGCTGTCCTCCTCCACGCAGCGGCGCAGCTCATACTGGCCTCCGCTCATCACCATAAACCGGGCGTTGGCCCTGGCGATGATCCGCTCAAAATACGCCATCTGGATATATGTCTCAAAAGTGATCTTGTCCTTGCCTGTGATCTCGCCTGCGGCGGTGTCGGACATGGCCTTCACCCAGGACCACTGCTTCCTGGCCTCCTCCATCAGCACGTTCTGGCGGGCCATGTTGTCCCTGGCCCTGCGGTTTGTTTCCAGAAAATGGTGAATGCGGTTCTGCTCCTCCTCCAGCGCCTTCAGCCTGGCCCCCGCCTGGATTCCTGCCTGCTCCAGCTGCTGCAGACGGCCGGCCGGGTCCTGGAACGCTTCGCTGTCCTGAAGGGTCTCCAGCTGTTTTCTGTATGCTTCCTCTCTGGCGGCGGCCTCTGAGACGGTCCGTGTCAGGCGTTCAAACTGCTCTCTGGCCTCTTTCAGGGCTTTTTCCATGGCCTTCAGACAATTTTCTTTAGCTGCAAGATCCTGGCGGGCCGCGGCTCTGTCCCCATGAGGGAGGCGGCCTTTCAGCTCCTCACAGCGCAGCTCCAGCTCCCCTAGCCTGGCCTCCGCCTGCAGCTTCCCGCTGAGAGCGGCCTGTCTCTTCTCCCTGGACCGTTCCAGGGTGGCCGCACATGCCGACCTCTGCTGTTCCAGATTCTTTTTCTGCTCCGCCCTGCGGCTCAGCTCCCCAATCTTCTGCTCCTGCTCCTGAGTCTGCCGGTCCAAAACCCCGGTCAGCTGTCCCAGCGTGGCCTCCCACGCCTCCAGAAATGCCTCCGTGCCCTGGCTCTGGGCCTGCCTGATCCGGTTCTGCCACGATTCCTTCCAGCCCCGGATCTCCTGCTCCGTCTGTTCACGTATCCGCTCCAGCCGCTGGTCCAGACTGCCCTTTATGCGTCCTGCTTCAGTGCTTAAGGCCGCCGCCCGTTCCGCCGCTTCCCGGGCCAGGCCGGCCCAGCGGTCCACCTGCTCCTTGGTGGCGGACGAGGGGGCCGCGGCAGAAAGATCTGGGGCGGCTGAAATAATGATCGCCGCGTCGGAATGCTCCCCACGGCCGCCCGCGGGTCTGGGATGCTCCGTGGAGCCGCACACCGGGCATGGCCGGCCTGGCCGCAGCTCACCGGCCAGAATGCCCGCCTGATTGTCCAGGAACAGCTGGTAGACCTTCTGGTACTGCTCCTGTACACTGCGCCGTTTTTCGTCCCCTCTGCGGTACTGTTCCTGAGCGACCAGAAGCATTCCTGCCTCCGCCCGGTATTTCTCCAGCTCCTTTACATGGCTTCCGATTCTCCGGCTGTTGTCCTCCAGCTTCTGGGCCGCCGCCCTGGCTGCCACCAGCTCCTCTCCAGCCTTGTCCAGGGACGCCAGCTCTGCTTCTGTCCGGGAGAGCTGCTCTTTCCCCCGCTCTTCCTCCTGGCCCGCAGCCTGATAACTCCCGGTCTGGCGGACTCCCTCTTCCCGGCAGGCGGCAATCTCCGCCAGCAGCCGGTCATACTGGTCATATATCTTAATATTTTCCCTTGCCCTGGAGATCTCCCCGATCAGGCTGGTCTGCTGATCCCCTCTCTCCGTTTCCCTCCTGCAGGCTTCCCCTGCGGCTTCCAGGAGAGGTCTGCTCCTGGCCAGTTCCGCCCTGGCATCCTCCATATTTTTCCAGGCGTTACGGGCATTCCGGGCATTTCCCAGCTGGGCAGCCAGGCTGGCCACCTCCGCCCTGGCGGTTTCCAGGGCCTCCCCGCTGCTGCTGCTTTGGCTCTGGCCGTCGGCTATGATCTGTTCCAGGGCGGCCAGCATATCCTCAGCAGCGCCGGATTCCAGGGCAGTTTTCCACAATGCCGCCTGCTCCGTCCCCTCTTCCGTCAGAACCCCCTGGCTGTACTGGCGTATACTCTTCAGGCTGTCCGCGTATTTCCCATATAGGGACCGCGACCGGTCCTTCAGACGTTCCTGGAACTGCTGGTAAGGCCTGGTCTTGAAGATCTCCCGGAATATAATGCCGCGGTCCTCGGTTTTGCCGGACAGCAGCCTGGAGAAGCTGCCCTGGGCGATCATGGCGATCTGGGAGAACTGTTCCCGGTCCAGCCCCATCAGCTCCTCCACCCTGGCTGTCACCGCCCTGTCACCGGTGACCACCGAGCCGTCCGGCAGCCACAGCTGGGCGTCCGGCTTCTCCTTTGTCTCCCCCTCGCCCCGCTGCTTGGCCCGCAGATATTCGGGGTTCCGGTGGATGGTATACTCTCTTTCATTGTACAAAAATGCCATCTCCACAAAGGTCCGCGCCTCCCCGGACGCATATTTGCTGCGCAGCATCTTGGGCTTGCGGCTCTCTCCGCTGGCATTTCCAAACAGAGCGAAGGTGATGGCGTCGAAGATGGTGGTCTTGCCTGCCCCGGTGTCCCCGGTGATCAGGTACAGACCCCTGTCTCCCAGCCGCTCCAAGTCTAAAACCACCTCGCCCGCGTAGGGGCCGAAGGCGGATATGGTCAGTCGGGTCGGTCTCATAGCTTGTCCTCCCATAGTTCTTCCATCAGCCCCAAAGCCAGTTCCTGCTGCTCCGGGGACATTTCCTGATTGTTCTGGAGCTGGTACAATTCCATGAAAAGCTCCTGCGGCGTCTTCTGCCGCACTGCCGCAGCCTCCACGGTATGCCCTTCCCTGGTTCGCCGGTTATCATAGTCCAGCTTCATGATGTTAGGGTAAATGGCCCGCAGGCAGCCGATGGCGTCCAGAATATCCTCCTCATCGGTCAGCGTGATGTGCAGATAATCCTCCACCGCCATGTCCTGGTAGAATGTACGGGCAGTGACCTGGTCATAGGAGCCGCGGATCTCCCGCAAGTCTCTGAGCGGCGTCAGAGGACGCGTCTCCAGCTGAACATTCCCCTTCTCGGACAGGTTTACCACTGTCACTGACTTTTTATGCCTGGCCTCGGAAAAGGAATATTTCAGCGGAGTCCCGCAGTAGCGCAGCGTATCCCTGCCCACCTTTTGCGGGCCGTGCAGATGGCCCAGGGCCACATAGTCAAACTCATCGAATACATCGGCTCCCACTTGGTCCAGCCCGCCGATCGACAGCTCCTCCGACTCGCAGCAGGCCGCTCCCGCCACGAACTGGTGGGCAATCAATATGTTCCGGGCAGTGGGATCAAAGGCGATCTCCGGCTCCCCGCATTTCCCCATAATACGCCCGACAGCGCAGCGGAGGGCCTGGTCATAATCTCCTATTCCCTCCTCCGGGAAATACCGGTGCACGGTGGCCGGCTTCACAAAGGGGAGCATGTACACCCGCACAATGCCGAATTCATCCTTCAGCTCCACCGGCTTCACCGCCCCCGCATATACGGGAGCTATGTACACCCTCCGGCCCCGCATCAGCTGGCTGCCGAAGGAGATCCGCTCCGGGCTGTCGTGATTTCCGCTGATCATGAATACCGGCACCTCCAGGTCCGCAATACCGGTGAGGAACGCGTCAAAGAGCCGCACCGCCTCAGCCGCGGGCACCGGCTTGTCATAGACGTCCCCTGCAATCATCACGCCGTCCGGGCGCTCTGCCTCAATTATGTCTGTTATCTCTTTTAATATATATTCCTGGTCCTCCAGCATGGAAAACTCGTTGACCCGTTTTCCAATGTGAAGGTCCGACAGATGGATCAATTTCATCGGTAGTCCTTTCCTCTATATATCCCCTTGGCGAAGGGGACTTTCCTCTATCCTCCCCTAAGCGGACGCCAAGGGGACTGCATTTTTACGGCCAGCCGCGTATATGAAAGCTGCGCAGCCTGACAATATCATACCATGGCAACGCCCTCCTGCACAACCCTTGTACTGCGTTGCATAACCTTCCGAAATATGGTAAAATTGCACCTGAGGTGAGAAAATATGAATCCTATGAATTTTTTACAACTGAAAGCTGCATTGGAACGTTTTAAGGACGGCCATCCCAAATTCATCGATTTTATCAAGGCCGTATCCAGGGAGGGCGTCATGGATGAAGGGACCGTGGTGGAGATCAACGTCACAACAACGGCCGGCAAAACCATATCCTCCAACATCCGCGTCAAAGAGTCCGACCTGGAGTTTCTTCGGGCGCTGAAAGACATTTCCGATAATTGAGATACGCAGGCATTTCACCGCCGCCACGAAAAAACAGACAGCCTGTCCGCTGTCTGTTTTCCTGTAAAGATTCAATTACTGTACAACAATACTGGTCACCGCGGCCTTGCCGTCCACACTGTTGAAGGTGATGGAACTCTCCACGCCCACAACCACGCCTACTCCAAACTGCTCCAGGTTGTCCACGTCCGTGCCGGCAACTTCCTTCATCATGTCGTCTGTAAACACCTGGTCCGGTTTCAGCTTGATAACGTCATCGCGGCTGGCCAGTTCTTCCCCTTCGCCTTCACCAAAGGACACGTACACCGGATAGGCGCACAGGTCTGCCAGGGCGTTCAGGTCCTTGTCCGCCACTGCGGCCTGGATCTTCTCTGCGAAGGTCTTCATCTCCTCTGCACTCAGCGCCTCTCCCTCCTCGGACGGCTCCTGGGCCTGGCTGTCAGATTCTGTATCTGCCGCAGACTCCCCGGTTCCCGTTGTCTCTGCCGGGGTCAGGCTCTCTGCCGGAACTGTTGTCTCCACAGGAACTGTTGTCTCTGTCTTTGTATCCTTTCCTCCGCAA
>URUZ01000340.1 GCA_900551225.1 uncultured Clostridium sp. | reverse complement strand
CCCTTAGGGTCACCTGCTCCGCAACTCGTCCCCGAACCTCCCCGCCCGCAGCCGCCGACTCTCACGGACAAATGAACCAAAATCTGCCCGCGTCCCCTTTCCGCGCCTCCCTCTAACACCTTCTATTTTTCATCCGCCTCAACCTCAGATCGACATATCCATAGATACGCCGCTCCCTTTCCTGCTTGTCCTGCTGTTAAAAAACAAAGCCACAAGCACTGCAATATACGGCAGCATGTCCGTAATCTGGTTAGGTATACTTACCTGCTGCAGTGTCAGGCCAATGCCCTCCATCATGCCGAATACCAGGCAGGTGACAAGCACCTTTACCGGATGCCCCTTGGAGAGGATAATAATCGCCAAACTGATCCATCCGCGTCCGTTGGACATGTTCTCCGTGAACATTCTCATAATTCCCAGAGACAGGAACGTGCCGCCGATGCCGCACAAAAAACCACAGATCATGATAGCTGTGAGCCTGAGCCCGGCGGACTTGATTCCAACGGAGTCAATCACCTTGGCATCGAAGCCGGATGCTCTCAACCGGAGACCAAAGGATGTCTTATAGATCAGAATATAGACCGCCGGCACAATGATAAACAAAGTGATATACAACGGAAATGCATGTCCGCTGAGAATCTGCCCCAACACGGGAATATCCTTTACAACAGGGATGTTCCATCTGGGCAGAGCCTGGATTCTGGGATTGATCAGGGAACCTTTTACATTGAACAGCTGCCGCAGGAAATATGTGGTAGCCCCCAGCACAAAAGTGTTAATGGCAATACCCGTTATAAATTCCCCAGTCTTCATTTTCAATACGAAAAATGCAAACAACAGGGAGATCAGCATACTGCCCAGGATACCGAACAGCAGCCCCATAGCCCAGGATTCAAACATATAGGAACCCACTACTGAGGTAAAGGCGCTGACCAGCAGCATGCCTTCCATGGAAATATTAAACACATTGGCGTGCCAGGTAAACAGCCCGCCCAGGGCCGCCAGCAGCGCAGGCACCATGGCCGGCAGTGCGGATTTCAGGATTTCAACAAACAGGTCCATGCTTTTCCACCTCCTTACGCAGACTGCGTGTCCGCTTCAGCGCCGACAGCCTGTCCATGAAAATACCGGAGTAAGACCGGAAGGCCACCACAGACAGAACGGTAATGGCGATCAGCATCTTGGTAAACTCCGAGGGTACGCCTGTATCCAGCTGCATTCCGGTGGAACCCGACTGGAAGATCGAGAAAATGATAGCGTAAATAAACACGCCCGAAATATTGTTGCCGGATACAATGGAGATCATCAGCCCGTCGTCTGCATAGCTCTGTCCCAGGCCGCCCAGGAAACGGTGCTGCTGGCTGGCGCCCATGATCATCATGACGCCCACAAGACCTGCCAAAGCTCCGCTGGCCAGCATAACCTTCATGAAGTTCTTGTCTGTGCGGCAGCCTCCCACCCTGGCAAATATCCCATTTTTTCCCATAATGCGCATCTCATAGCCGGTCCTGCTGTTTCTCATATAAAACACTGCGAATAAATACACTGCAATCATCAGAAACGCAGCGCAGTCGATCTTGTTGATTGCCGGCAGAATGGCCTGCTGAGGCACAACCGGGCTGGCCGGCCAGGAGGCGGAAGGGTCTTTAAGCGGGTTTGTGATCAGGTATCGGGTAAAATAATCTGCAATAAAGTTCAGCATCAGGGTGATGATAAATTCATTCATTCCAAAGCATCTGCGCCCAAGTGCAGCAATCCCTGCATATGCGGCTCCTGCCGCCATCCCCCCCACAATCATCAGGGGGATCAGTATCACGGCCGGCAGCTTTACATACAGCCCAATGACCGTGGCCGCCATGGCTCCCATCAGGAGCTGGCCGAACTGGCCCAGGTTGGACGCCCCTGAACCCAGGGCTATGGCAGCGGAGGCACCCGCGATCAGCAGAAACACCGCGCGGTTGATGGTATTGGACATCCCCACATGGGTGGACAGGCTGTATTTCAAAATACTGGCATAGCTGTCCATGGGTGAATATCCCTGGGAGGCCAGCATCAGCATTCCAATGAGAATGGCTGTAACCACCCCCAGAAAGACCGTGATCCCTCTTCTGAGGTCCGGGGACTTTCTGATCATTTCAAAGAAACTTGTTTTGTTCTGCTTCTGTTCCATATCAGTCACTCTTCACCCCCAGCATATATTCTCCGATTTCTTCACGCGTTGTCTCTCCGGCCGCCTTCTCAGCAGCGATCTTGCCCTTGTGCATGACCACGATCCGGTCCGATAAGTTGAACAGCTCGTCTAAGTCAGCAGACACCAGCAGCACCGCCTCACCGGCGTCCCGCTTCTCCACAATCTTCCTGTGTATGTACTCAATGGAACCTACATCCAGCCCCCGGACAGGTTGGTCCACCACCAAAAGAGAGCTGTCCAGCTCAAACTCCCGGCCCACAATCACCTTCTGCTGGTTGCCGCCGGACAGGGAGCCGATGGGCATCCTGGCCCCCTGACAGCTGACCTGGTACTGAGAAATGATACCCTGGGACAGATCCCGGCATTTCTTTTTATCCAACAGGCCGAATCTGCCTGTAATCCGCCCGCTGACATAGTGGTGTGTCATCATGGCGTTGGTCTCGATGCTGTCTTCCAGGGAGCTGCCGCTGATCTTGCGGTCCTGGGGTACATAGGCAATCATTTTCCGGCGGCTGTGGACATCCAGACCGGATATATCCCGGCCATCCAACAGTACCTGGCCGCTGGAACGGGCCAGCCCCATAATGGCCTGAACCATCTCATACTGACCGTTGCCCTCCACCCCGGCGATTCCCACAATCTCGCCCTTGCGGACGTTCATTGTCACATGATCCAGATCCATCTTGCCGGGTATGCCCGGATTCTCCACCGCCAGGCCGCGGATCTCCAAGACAGCTTCCCCGGGCTTGGCCAGCGTCTTGTCAATGGTGAGCATCACCTGGCGTCCCACCATGGCGCTGGCCAGATCTACCTTGGTCAGGCCTTCATTTTCCTTTGTCCAGATCAGCTGGCCTGCCCGCATGACCGTAATCCTGTCAGAGATGCGCAGCACCTCGTCCAGCTTGTGGCTGATAAACAGAATCGTACAGCCCTCGCCCCGGATGCGGTCCAAAAGTGCGAACAGCTCATCCACCTCCTGGGGAGCCAGCACAGCGGTTGGCTCGTCCAGGATCAGCGTCTCCACATCGCGGTACAGCAGTTTAATGATCTCAATCTTCTGTTGGGCCGCAATGGAGATATTTTTCACCTTCTCATCCAGCGGAATATCAAACTTAAAATCCGCCATGATTTTCTCCAGTTTCTGTCTGGCCGCGGAGAGGTTCAGAAGCCCTTTTCTGGTGGGTTCATTGCCCAGGACCACATTTTCCAGCACTGTGTATTCCCCGATCAGCATGAACTCCTGATGGACCATGCCGATGCCTTTTGCCACCGCTTCCTTGGGGGAACTGATCACCGCCTTGCTTCCATTTATCAGCACTTCCCCCTCATTCAATTTCTCCATGCCGAACAGCACCTTCATCAGAGTTGATTTCCCTGCGCCGTTTTCACCGATAATGGAATGGATCTCTCCCAGAGCAATGTCTACCGTGACATCATTTAACGCCACTTTACCCGGCGGATATACTTTAACGATATTTCTCATCTCTATATAAGAATGAGCCATAGCGCGTTCCCCTTTCTCCTGTGCTTCCCTATTCTGTGTAGGGTTTTACAGTTACCGTTCCTCCTACGATTTCATCCTGCACCTTGTTGATCTCCTCGATCATCTCAGGGGTCAGAATCTCCTCTGAATACTGGTCGATTGCAAGGTAAACGCCGGAAGGTCCCGCACCTTTGGTATAGACAGTTCCAGGCTCAAATGTTCCGTCATTAATCTTGACAAATGTATCATACACAGCGCCTTCCAGATCCTTGATTACGGAAGCCGCCACATGGCCGGGATACAGCCCGTTCTGGTTGGAATCTACGCCGATCACATATTTTCCTTCCTCATTTGCAGCCTCCAGCGCGCCGTTTCCTGAGGTTCCGGCTGCCTGGAATACAATGTCGGCGCCCTGGGCATAGAGCTGTTTGGTTGCAGTCTTGCCTTTTACCGGATCAAAGAAATCGCCCACATAGGAAACCAGCACCTTGATGTCAGGATCTACATAGGCTACGCCCTGCTCAAAGCCGGAGAGGAAGCCTTTGATTACCGTGATCTCCTGTCCGCCCACAAAACCCACGGTCTTGTCAGGGTTGGCCAGGGGCAGATCGCTGGTTGTCACCTTGGCTGCCAGGACTCCGGCCAGAAACGCGCCTTCTTCACTGATAAAGGTGTAGCTGCTCACAGTTTTCTTGGAATTCTCAATGACAAAGTCCAGATTGACCATGGTTACATCCGGATACTCATCTGCATACTGGGCGAACAGCTCCTCGAATCCGTAGGCGTCCGCGAATACCACGTCCGGCTGCCACTGGAAGCAGGCTTCCATGGACTCCGCATATTTGGCGGCGTCGTTGTTGTTCTCAATAATCGTGATCTCAGCTCCGTAATCAGCCTTGATCCGGTTCATGCCGCGCACCACGGAATCAGTGAAACCATTGTCCCCCTGTGCCCCTGCGGTCACGTATGCCACCCTCAGCTTCTTGGCCTCCTTGCTGTCTCCCGCGGCAGCAGCAGACTCTGTCTTGGTCTCCTCCTGCTTAGGCTCCGCCTTGCCGCCGCAGCCTGTCATCACCATGGCCGCAGCCATCAAAAGTGCAGTTACCTTCATTAATTTTCTCATGTTTCTTTCCTCCTCCGGTTACTTTCTTCCAAGAATCTCTTTTAACATAGAAGCAAACAGCTCTTTATCTGCGCCGCAGGCCACCTTTGCATTGGGGACATCATGTTTATAGCGTTTCCCCACATCGCAGATACACTGGCCGTCCGAAGCGCCGCCGCTGATGTCCACATCCACATGGACAGATACCACGTCCTTCAGCACATCCGGGTTGATCACCGCGCACACAGCCAGCGCATCGTGAACCGGAACCGTGTTGATGTCAGCCATTGGCTGCCAGTTCTTGTAAGCATTCCATCTGTGTTCAATGATGTCGGCCGCAGCCACAGCCCCCTTTGTCCCCGTGGCTCTCAGCTCCCTGGCGTCATCGATGGACACTGCCGCCGCATGGGTGGCGTCCAGGGGCACAATGGTGATGTCGCAGCCACTGTCAATCACAATCTTCGCCGCCTCGGGGTCAATCCAGAAATTGAACTCTGAGGTGGGCGTGATATTTACTTCCCTGTATCCTCCGCCCATAAGTACGATCCTTTTGATCTTGGGGGCAATGGCAGGCTCCAGCCGCAGCGCCATGGCAATGTTGGTCAGCGGCCCCACAGGGATCAGGGTGATATCTCCATCCGATTCCATCAGGGTTCTTACCAGCCATGAGGCAGCATTTTCCGGCGCTGCGGTGATGGTGGCCGGCGGCAGTTCCACATAGTCGCCGTGTACATTGTCCTCCGGGTCCTCAGGGCCTGTGTAGGGGATCTCCTTTCTTCTCCCGGGTGTGAGGGAAACCACCATGGGGAGGGCGCAGCCTTTATGTACCGGCACATGTGCGGCTTCCATATACTCCACAACCCGCAGCGTGTTCTCTGTGGTGTACTCCACCCCTCTGTTGCCGTTGACTGAGCAGATCCCCAGCACCTCCAGATCAGGGGACTTAAGCGCAGCCATAATGGCTATGGCGTCATCTGTCCCTGTGTCAACATCCAATATTACTTTTTCCATCTGTATTCCTCCTCACTTATATGCATCCGGCCCTTTGCCAGCAGCGCCCTTCCACCTCTGCCCTTGTGGGAATGGAGCTCTGGGCCCCTTCCCGCGTCACGGCAATAGCGGCGGCGGCGTTTGCGAAGCAGACCGCTTCTCCTTCTGTCTTTCCCTCTGCCAGCGCGGCGGCGAAGGCGCCGTTAAAACAATCGCCGGCAGCGGTGGTATCAACGGCCGCCACCTTCCGGGCCGGGTACATTCTCTCACTGTCCCCGCTCACGAGCAGGGCCCCCTGGCTTCCCATGGTCACGATCACCCGTCTTACGCCCCGCCGGATCAGTGTTCTGGCTCCTGCCTTCACGCTCTCCAGATCTACCCCCTGGCTGCCGCTGAGCTTGGCCAGTTCCGTCTCATTGGGCGTCAGATAGTCCACCAGGCTCAACAGTTCATCCGGAAGGCTGTCCGGGGCCGGGGCCGGATTCAGGATCACAGTCTTACCCAGCTCCCTGCCCAGCCGCGCCGCATACAGCACCGCCTCATCGGGTATCTCCATCTGCAGCACAATACAGCCGCACCATTCAAACAGTTCTCTCCGGGAGCTGAGGTACTGCACTCCGCACTCACGGTTGGCGCCCGGTATCACCACAATGCTGTTGTTCCCCCGCCGGTCCACGTAGATCACCGCGGTTCCCGTAGGCTGGCTTTTGCTGCGTTTTATGTATGAGGTGTCAACCCCGGAAGCCTTAAGCCCTTCCACCTGCCTGTCTCCGAATTCATCCTGTCCTACGCAGCCCAGCATTTTCACCTGTCCGCCCAGCAGCCCGGCAGCGCACGCCTGGTTGGCGCCCTTTCCGCCTGCCTGGTACGCCAGCCCGTTCCCAAGGATTGTCTCCCCCACCACGGGCATGGCGTCCATACTGATAGATAGGTCCATATTCAGACTTCCAATAACCAATATGCCTTTTCCCATCCGTCCTCCTTTTGTACTATTTGCACAAGAAAATGATTTCTTAAATGTTTTTCATAGTCTTATATTATCACTGCATTGAAAAATGTCAAGTGTTTTTGCATTTTATTGTATAAAAA
>URUZ01000339.1 GCA_900551225.1 uncultured Clostridium sp. | reverse complement strand
TACCAATGAAGGAGCCGCATGGGCTGCACTGACTGAATTGGGGCTATATATACCGCGAAATACATGGTGCGTTAAATGTAGGACCAGGCGGCACCCGGTGGATTCCTCAGGGCAGTTGGCGGAAATGAATCATCAAAATCTCTCTAGTTATGCGAAGTTTCACTAGGTCCGTCCAGCTTCTGAGGGGCGGACTTGGTGGTGGAAAGCTTCTTTGTCTCGGTCTTAGATGTGGAAAGTTTCTTTTGCTCTGCCTTGGTGGTGGAAAGTTTTTTCTGCTCTGCCTTCGCGGTGGACAGCTTTTTCTGTTCTGCCTTCGCGGTGGACAGCTTTTTCTGCTCTTCTTTCGTAGTGGACAGCAGCTTTTTCTGCTCTTCCTTTGCAGTGGAGAGTTTTTTCTGTTCTTCCTTTGCGGTGGACAGCTTTTTCTGTTCTTCCTTTGAGGTAGAGAGCTTTTTCTGCTCTTCCTTCGCGGTGGAGAGTTTTTTCTGCTCTTCCTTCGCGGTGGACAGCTTTTTCTGCTCTTCCTTTGCAGTAGAGAGCTTTTTCTGCTCTTCCTTCACAGTAGAGAGCTTTTTCTGCTCTTCCTTTGCAGTAGAGAGCTTTTTCTGCTCTTCCTTCGCGGTGGAAAGTTTTTTCTGCTCTCCCTTCGCAGTGGACAGCTTTTTCTGCTCTTCCTTCGCAGTGGACAACCGCTTCGGAACTTCCTTCACCTTCGCTGCTGCTGCTAACTTTTTAGCCGCTGTAGTTTTTCCTTCGGCCGCAGCTTTTTCTGTTGCCGCAGCTTTTTCTGTTGCCGCAGGCTTCTCTGCCGCCGCAGGCTTCTCCGCTGCCGCAGGCTTCTCCGCTGCCGCAGACTTCTCCGCTGCCGCAGACTTCTCCGCTGCCGCAGACTTCTCCGCCGCCGCAGTTTTCTCCGCTGCCGCAGGCTTCTCCGCTGCCACAGGCTTTTCTGTTGCCGCAGCTTTTTCTGTTGTCGCAGGCTTCTCTGCCGCCTCAGTTTTCTCCGCTTCCGCAGCTTTCTCCGCTGCCGCCTTCTTCCCCACTATTTTCTTCTTCGTCTTCGCCCCGGCTGCCTTCGTCCCAGCGCTCTTCTTCTCCGCTGCCTTCGTCCCGGCCGCCTTCTTCCCGCCCTTTACCGGTTCATCCGGCGTACAGGAAAAGATGCTGACGCTCATAGGCGCAACCTTGATCTCAATGGAATGATCCAGTTCATCCCATTCCAGCTTCCTGGAGGTCTTGGCTCTGGGATTCACACGGCCGCTGCCTCCGAATTCCGCTGCATCGCTGTTCAATATCTCTTTATACTTTCCGGCAAAGGGAACCCCAACCCGGAACTTATCATGGGCCACATTGTCAAAATTGCAGACCACCAGCAATGTCTCTTCCTTTTTCTTTGTTTTCCTCAGGAATACAATCATACTCTCCTGCTGATAACTGCAGTTCACCCACTGGAAACCGTCAGGATCATAATCCATGGCGTACAGCGCAGGCTGCGCGGCATAAAGGGCATTCAGCGCCTTCACATATCCCTGCATCTCCTTATGAACCGGAATATCCAATAATTCCCAATCCAGAGAAGTATCCTCATTCCACTCAGCCACCTGGGCAAATTCCTGTCCCATGAACAGCAGCTTCTTGCCTGGATGGGTCAGCATGAATCCGTAGGCCGCCCGCAGATTCTCCGACTTCTTCTCCAATGTTTCGCCAGGCATTTTCCCAATCATGGAACCCTTGCCGTGTACCACCTCGTCGTGGGAGAACACCAGCACAAAGTTCTCACTGTAAGCGTACAGCATGGAAAATGTCAGCTCACCATAATTGTTCTTCCTAAAGAGGGGGTCGCAGCGCATATAGTTGGTGAAATCATTCATCCACCCCATATTCCACTTAAAATCAAATCCCAGTCCGCCGTCCCCTGTGGCTCCGGTGATCTTCGGCCACGCCGTGGACTCCTCAGCGATCAGCACTGCTCCGTCCCTGCGGCCCTTAAACACTGTGTTTAAATGCTTTAAGAACTCTACCGCCTCCAGATTCTCATTGCTGCCATAGATATTGGGAACCCATTCCCCATCATTTTTACCATAATCCAGATACAGCATGGAAGCCACCGCGTCCATCCGGATGCCGTCGGCATGATACTTGTCCGCCCAGAACAGGGCGTTGGCAATCAGGAAGTTGCACACGCCCGGACGACCGTAATTGTAGATCAGCGTTCCCCAGTGAGGATGGGAGCCCTGGCGCGGGTCCTTGTGCTCATAGACACATGTTCCGTCAAAACAGGCCAGTCCATGGGCGTCCCGCGGGAAATGTGCGGGCACCCAGTCCAGAATCACACCGATTCCCTGGCCGTGCATATAATCCATAAAATACATGAAATCATCCGGCGTCCCATAACGGCTTGTGGGCGCATAATATCCGGTCACCTGATATCCCCAGGATGCATCAAGGGGATGTTCCATCACCGGCATCAGCTCCACATGGGTGTACCCCATATCCTTCACATACGCTGCCAGCGGTTCCGCGATTTCCCTGTAATTGTAAAATTCTGAGCCGGCAATTGCCTCTCCCTTGTCATCCAGCAGATGCTCTTTGCGTCTCCAGGAGCCTAAATGTACCTCATACACGGACATTGGCTCCGACAGCTTGTCCGATTTGGCCCGCTTGTCCATCCAGTCTTTATCGCCCCAGCTATAACCGCTTAAATCCCATACCACAGACGCAGTATCCGGACGCAGCTCAGCATAATTCCCGTAGGGATCTGCCTTCAGCATGGGAAGCCCGGCCCTGGTCTTGATCTCGTACTTGTAGATCTGCCCTGCCGTCAGCCCTGGTATAAACAGTTCGAAAATGCCGGAATCCCCCAGCAGTTCCATGGGATGGCGGCGTCCGTCCCAGAGATTGAAATCCCCCACAACGCTGACCCGCATCGCACATGGCGCCCAAACGGAAAAATGTACGCCTTCCACACCGTTCACGGTCATGGGGTGGGCGCCCATTTTATTGTATATATCATAGTGGATGCCCGCCTGGAATTTCTTTAAATCCGCCTCCGTATACTGGGAGCCAAAGGAGTATGGATCATGGATCTCCTCCGTCACTCCATTGTCAAAGGTCACTGTCAATGTATAGGCGGTTATGCTCTTACGCGGAATCAGCACTGCGTAGAATCCAGCCTCATCCGCCAGTTCCATGGGATACTTTTTCCCGGTGCCTGTCAGCTTCACACTGATGGCCTGGGCCGTGGGAATCAGCGCCTGAATCAGCAGGCCTTCTTCCGTCACATGGGGACCCAAAAGCCCGCGCGGATTGGCTCCTTCCGAATAAACCAGCTCTTCAATGCCGGCCCAATCCATTAAATCATATAAAACCTGTTCCATAGTGGAGCCCCCTTTGTCAAAATTAATGTCAGCCTGGGCCGTATTCCTCTGCTCACAGAGTACCGGCCCTGTCTGTTACATGCTGCTGAAAATTAACAATATCATGTTCATATTCCTGATCCATGTACACCGATGTGATCATGAAATCAGCACTGGCCTTGTTGTTGGCAATGGGAATATCGTACACCTGGGCGATGCGCAGCAGCGCCTTCACATCCGGGTCATGGGGCTGCGCCGTCAGGGGATCTGAGAAGAACACCACAAAATCGATCTTCCCCTCCACAATCTTGGCGCCGATCTGCTGGTCTCCGCCCAGAGGGCCGCTGTTGTATCCCTTTACCGGAAGGCCGGTGCTCTCTGTGATCATACGTGCGGTGGTGCCTGTCCCGCAGAGAAAGTGTTTGGACAGAATCTCTTTATTTGCTTCGCACCACTCAATCAGCCCACGCTTTTTCTGGTCGTGGGCTATGAGGGCAATATTCTTTTGTTTTCTGATGGTCATAGTCAAGTAATCCATGGCAGTCTCCTCTCTTATCTTGTGCAGCCGGCTTAGTCCACAACCGTGTTCACAATGCTTCCGATTCCCTCAATGCGGCATTCCACCACATCGCCGGGTTTTAAGAATTTAGGCGGGTCAAAGCCCATGCCCACGCCGGCAGGCGTACCGGTTGCAATAATCGTACCCGGCTTCAGTGTCATACCCTGGGACAGCTCGCTGACAATGTGGTCGATCCCAAAGATCAGCAGCTCCGTATTGCTGTCCTGCCTCAGCTCCCCGTTGACCAGGGACTGGACCTGGACCCTGGGAGGATAGTCAATGGCATTCACCGTGGTGATGCACGGACCCATGGGCAGGAAGCCGTCCAGGCTCTTGCCGAAATACCACTGCTTATGCCGGGTCTGAAGGGTTCTGGCGCTGACATCATTGATGATGGTATAGCCGAAAATGTAGTTCTTAACGTCCTCGGGCGCCACATTCACGGCTTCCTTCCCGATGATCACCGCCAGCTCCGCCTCGTAATCCAGATCCTTCACAATATCCCGGTGGCTTGGAATCCCCTGCCCGGTGGCCACGGCCCGGTTCACCCTCTTGGAAAAATAGATAGCATAGGGGCGTTCTCCGCCAAAAGCCTCCTTTTTAAACCGGGCGGACTCCTCCGCATGGGCCATATAGTTGATTCCCAGACAGATCACATCCTGGGCGGGATGGGGAATGGGCGCTAAAATGTTCACTTCCTCCGCGGGTGCCGCCCCGGAGATTCTGCTGCTCTCCAGCCCTGCGGCATGTTCCAGCATCTCTTTCTCTGAGTCGCTGATTCCCTCAATCAGTTCCTGCATGGTCTTGTAATCCATACCCATGGCCTGAAGCGGATAGATCCATCTGTCGTCCCTGCTCACCACGCCCAGTTTCACTCTGTGTTCAATTTCGTATGTTACCAGCCTCATGATGTCCTCCTGATTATTGTTCGGCAATTGTATATTTTGTATTTTCTACTCTACCACATTTTCATGAACTTTTCTATGTTTTTGCCCTTATTTCTTAAAACGCCGAATTTTAAAGGAAGAAATCTATTTACTCCACACACTCCCGGAATGTCTTAAACGCCTGGATCACAAGGGTTGGGGCAAATGCCGCAAAGCCGATAGTAAATAACTGGAAAACGCTCAAATCTGCGGCCGCAAACATAATCTGAAGGCCCGGAACAAAGAGGACCGCTGCCAGCAGCACCACTCCCAATTCAAAGGCCATCAGACTGTAGAGATTGCTCCACAATCCCAGCCGCAGGATAGAGTGGCTGCTGCGGCAGTTAAACCCATGGAACAAACGGGCCAGCGTCAAGGTGGAGAAGGCCATTGTGCTGGCGCGGGCAGCCCCGCCCGTGGCCAGCCCCGTGCGGTAGGACCACATGGTAGCCAGCGCAATCAGCCCGCCCTGCAGCAGAATATCGCGCACAAAACGTTTCGTCAGTATGCCCTCCTTGGGATTTCTGGGCGGCTCCTTTAACAATCCTTCCTCCGGCGGCTCCATACCGATGGCAATGGCCGGCAGAGAGTCTGTCAGCAGATTGATAAACAGCAGATGAACCGGCGCAAATGGCATAGGCATGGCGCCCAGGGAGGTGTAGAGCACACAGAGTATTCCGGCCATGTTGCCGGACAGCAGAAACTGGATGGCATTCTTGATGTTGCGGTACACATTCCGCCCATTGGCCACTGCCTTGATAATGGTGGCAAAGTTGTCGTCCGCCAGGATCATGGACGCCGCGTCCTTGGATACCTCGGTGCCGGTGATACCCATGGCCACGCCGATATCCGCTTTTTTAAGGGCCGGGGCATCGTTGACGCCATCGCCGGTCATGGCCACAATGTGGCCCCGCTTCTGCCATGCATCCACAATCCTGATCTTATGCTCAGGCGACACCCTGGCGTACACGGAGATATTCTCCAGCCGCCGGGACAGCGTCTGGTCATCCAGGGCGCTGAGCTCAGCCCCGGTCAGAGCCTCCCCGCCCGCCTCCAGAATCCCGATGCGCCGCGCGATGGCCATGGCTGTCACCTTGTGGTCCCCAGTAATCATCACAGTGCGGATTCCGGCCCGCCTGGCATTGGTCACCGCTGCCCTGGACTCGCTTCTGGGCGGGTCCATCATGGCCGTCATGCCCAGAAATACCAGATCCTGTTCCTCTCTGCCCTTGGCGCTGGCCTCCCCCTTGGCCGGCTTACAGGCAAATGCCAGCACCCTAAGACCCTGGGAGGACCAGCTCATATTCTGGTCCAGAATCCGCCGCCGGTCCTGGCCGGTCATGGGGCGCATACCCAGGGACCCCGGCATGGTGCCGGCTGCGGATTCTCCTGCTGCTCCGTGGCCGCCTTCATGAATATCCCTGACCATCCCCCCGGCGTTGGCAATGCCCACACAGCGGTCCAGCAGCACATCCACCGCGCCTTTTACGAAGATCATCTGGCCGTCCTCCAGCTGATTCCTGGTGGACATCAGCTTCCGTTTGGGATCAAAGGGAAGCTCCCCCATGCGCGGGTTTCTGCTGCGCACCATATCAGGCACGATTCCCGCGTGAAACGCCATGTGCAGCAGTGCTATCTCCATGGGATCTCCCACATCCTGGGCCGGTACTCCCTCCGGCCCGGCGGAGGCGTCATTGTCCAGCACTGCCGCATACAGCAGCATCCGTACATCGGGGCGGAAAGCATTGGCCCGCAGCCAGTCTTCATCCCATTCCCTGTGGTTCAGGCTGACATACTCCACCTTCATTTTGTTCTGGGTCAGGGTCCCCGTCTTGTCGGAACAGATCACGGACACACAGCCCAAGCTCTCCACTGCCTTCAGGTCCTTGATGATCGCCTGTTCTTTTGCCATTTTCTGGGTGCCCATTGCCTGGACGATGGTGACAATGGAGCTCAATGCCTCCGGTATGGCGGCCACTGCAAGAGCCACCGCGAACATCAGCGATTCCAGCACCGGTACCTTCCGGTACAGGCTCAGCACAAACAC
>URUZ01000338.1 GCA_900551225.1 uncultured Clostridium sp. | reverse complement strand
CTTACAGATAATGCCGTCCAGCAGTCCCAGAACAAATCCCAGCTCCACGAAGCCGCTGCCCGTAACCATGGCCTGGAAGGACCCGGTGACGGAGGAGGCAAAGAAGTGCAGGATGAAAATCTGCAGGAAGGTGGCTCCCAGAGCGATAACCGCCTCATCGCTGGTGAATATCCCAAATATCTGGTGCGGGAAAAACAGGCACAGCATGGAAGAAAAGCAGGCGCATGTCACCGCAGCGGCCACTGTGCAGATGGTGGTTTTCCCTGCGCGCCCTGTCTTTTTGGCTCCCAGATTCTGGCCCACCATGGACGCGGAAGCCGTATCGATCCCCTGCACAAATACCTCCAGGAACTTCTGCAGCTTGTTGCCCACGCTGTTGGTGGCGGATACCACAAGGCCATAGGAATTGGCGGTGGAATTGACCCACAGCATGCCGAACCGGACGAACATACTCCGCACAACCTGTGGAATTCCCAGCTTGACAAGTATCCACAGAATGTCCCTGTCCAGATTGAAGTAGGACAGTTTCAACTCAAAATCAAACCTATCCCTCTTTCTCCACATGAACACAAAAGCAGCGATAAAGGCTCCCATTTGGGAAGCTGCGGTTGCAATAGCCGTCCCGGCCGCATCCATCTTGAACACAGCCACCAGCAGGATGTCCAGCACAATATTGACGGCCGCGGCCACCAGAATAAAATACAGCGGGCGCTTGGACTCCCCCATTCCCCGAAGCACGCCGCACACCGCGTTGTACCCGAATATAAACGGATATCCCAGCGCTGTGATTATCATATAATTGCCGGCCTGTTCAAGGGCTTGTGCCGGGCAGTTCAGCAGTTCCAGAACCTGCCGGTTAAAAAGGATGGCTGCCACAGACAATATGACGGATATCACTCCCATAAAGCTCAGCAGTGTTCCCACTGTCCGCTTTATTTTCCGGTCATCCCCGGCTCCGAACAGCTGTGAGATATAAATCTGGCCGGCTGTGGCGAATCCCATGGCCACGGGGGTGACTAAATCCGCCATCTCCCCTCCGGTATTGACCCCTACCGTCCCGGTATTGCCCACAAACTGCCCGATCACAATCAGGTCCACCATGGAGTATAGCTGCTGCACAAGATTGGTCAGTACAATGGGAATTGCAAATATTAACAGGCTTCGCATGATCGGCCCCTCCGTCAGGTTGGTCCCCACGCGTTCCTTGCGTACTGCCTGTTCCAAAGTCATCACCTCATTTATGTAATATTTTGTTGTATGCTGTTTTACAGATAGTTAAGGATATCCTCAATTCTGGTGATGATGTAATCTGCCATACTCTGGTCGATTGCCCCATCCCTGTCCCTCAGTGCCACCACCCTTGCCCCCGAGGCTTTACCGGCTTCAATGCCGATTGTGGAATCTTCTATAATAATACAGCTCTGGGGTTTTACACCAATTTTTTCCATAATATGGGTATATACCCAGGGGTCCGGCTTTCTCATTCCCAGGTCAAATGCTGACTCAGTATATTTAAAAAAGGAAAGTATCCCACAGCTCTCCAGCGCGGAGCGCAAGCGTTCCTGGCGGGAATTGGAGGCCACCCCCATGGAAATGCCTCTGGATCTTACTGTCTCCAGGGTTTGGGTGATTCCTGGGGTAAGAAGGGCGCTATACGGAAAGGGGGCTGTATGAAAGTTCAAGGCCAGCTCTTTTACTTCCCGATAGCGTGGCTGACCAATGAATATACGGTCCAGGACCTGCTCTTTTTCCATGTAGGTTCCACCAGCCATCTGATAAAGGCGGCGCGGCTCCACCTGAAGCCCCAGTTCCCTGAAATATACTGCCATCTGATCCAGCTTAAAGGTCTCCGTCTGACAGATCACACCGTCAAAGTCAAGAATCAGCGCCTGCGTCATGATACATCATCCTCATCATCGGAGGTCTGGGTGGCCAGCAGCGCCTTCACATCGCAGATGGCGGAGCGCCCGCTCTCCGCCAGGGCCGCGGTGTCTACTGCAGCGCCCATACGGGCGGTTAACAGCTCCAATAACAGCGGGAAATTCATTCCGGCGATCAGTTCAGTCCTGTCATTTAAACCCATGGCTGCCCGGTTGCAGGGAGTCCCTCCGAACAGATCTGCCAGAATGACTACGCCCTCACCGGAATCGGCCCTCTCGATAGCGCCCGCCAGTTCTTCTGCATATTTGTCCGGGGATGTGTCCTGTTCCAGACAGCAATACTCCAGCTGTTGGATTGAATCTCCCATAAAGAATGTTGCGGAATGTGCCATCCCCTTGGCAAGTTCCCCGTGGCTGATTAATACAATGCCTTTCATTGATATGTCCTCCTCTTGATACTTTGCTGCGTTGTCATGCCATTGCTGTTGAAGCTTTCTGATAAAAACGAGCCCGCTTCTGCGGGCCCGCGGTTCCGGCAAAATCCGTTAAGATTCTTTCAGCGCAGCTTCCAGCATAGGCATGAACCGTGACGGAGCTTCGGAGGGAACCATCTGAGAGCAGATCTTATGTCCGGAGCTGTCCAGCCGGCGGAAGTTCTCCACATCCGTTTCAGTGACACAGATATTCTTACTCACCCGCTTCTTGTTGGCCCCGTTGGACATATTGCCCACTGTGATGTCGCATTCCAGTTCATAGCCATGGTCAATCAGATCGCAGATGCACTGGGGGGGTCTTGGTGACAATGGTGATTCTCTCCTTGCCGTATTTGCCGCTCAGCAGGTTGGCCGCGGCTTTCTCCGGTTCCAGAACGCTCAGCCGGACACCGGTAGGACAGGCAATTTTTAAAACTGATTTTAAGATCGGGTCATTGGCGGACTTTGCATCAATTACCATAATGCGGTGGCAGTTCCACGCGCCCTGCCATAATGTGGCCACCTGGCCATGGATTAACCGTTCATCTATACGGATCGCACACACTCCCATGCTCTCATCTCCTTTTCTATTACAGAATACCTAACCAGCACAGAATGATACAAACTGCAATAATCAGCCATACCATCCTGACAGTCGTCATTTTTTTAGACCCCAGCCCTTTGTAAATCAGCGCGGTGATGCCCACGGGCAGCAGATACGGGAAGATGGCGTCCAGAATGGCCTGGATCGACTGCTCCGCCTCACCGTAGCTGAATACATATGGAATGTTGATCTTTATAGTGGATGGGATCATACAGCCCACCACCACCAGACCCATGATCGTGACGGCCGCGGTCAGGCCTTTGATCATATCCTGCTTGGTGGTAATGAAGGATACGCCCTGGTTATAGCCGCCCATGAAGAGCCAGTAACGCACAAAGCAATTGCAGAAAATGCTGAGCGCCACACACAGCATCAGGCCTACGATGGAACCTTCCAGCGCCATATATCCTGCCAGAGAACCGAAGATAACCTTGGAACTGACCTTGAAGATGGAATCGCCCAGGCCGGCAAAGGGGCCCATTAAACCGGTTCTCAACGCCACTGCAGTGCCGGTGATCCCTTCTGTCTCACTCTCCTCCAACGCCAGGGTGGCGCCGTGGATAATCTGCCCCATTGTATTCTCCGTATTATAGAAGCTGGACAGGTACTGCCCGGTCTTTTCTGCCACCAGCTCATCATCATCCTTGTATATCTTCTTTAAAGCCGGGGAGATAAACTGAACAAACCCGGGAGACTGCATGGTTTCATAGTTAAAGGACTGCCATTGATAGCACATACTGCGGATCATTGCGCTTCTGATATCACCTTTTGATAATTTACTCATCATCGACACCTCCCATATTTTGGATTTCAGCGATCTGTCTGCTGTTGTAATAAGCAATCATAGCCAGTGCAATCCCCATCAGAGCCGCGCCCAGCGCGCCCACTCCAAAATAGGCAAACAGCACGAAACCGATGATCACATACTGGAAATTCCCCTTGATATTCATGGAGCGCAGCAAAATGGCAAAACCGATTGCAGGCAGCATATTGCCCGCGGTCTTGAAACCGGCCAGCAGCCATACCGGGATCACGTTGTTAATCGCTTCCACAATGGGAGCACCTGCGATAAACAAAATCAGCAGCGGCAAAGGAGCATCCAAAATGATGCGGGGCCAGAGGCCGATGTGAATCCATCTGTTTGCACTGTCAATCTTTTGTTCCGCTACAAGCTTCTGTGCTTTGTGCAGGAAATAGGACCCGCACATCTTGGCCATTACATCCAGGGTTGAGGCCAATGTGGCCACCACAATCCCTACCGCCATGCCTGTCTCCAGATTTGTAACCGCGCCAAATGCCACCCCTACCACAACGCCCATGTTATAATTAGGGACCGTGGAGCCACCCAGGGGGTTCAATCCGATATTCATCAGCTCATAAGTGCCTCCCAGATAGAATCCGGTGGTGGGATCTCCCATGATAAGCCCCGTAACCAGGCCGTTGAGCACCACGCCGCCCGCTGTCAGAGATATTCCAGTGCCGCTGGAAAAGGCAGTATAAAACGTGAACCACAATGTAATCAGTGCTACTTGAATTACCGTAAACATATTAATCTTCCCCCTTACATTTTTTCTTTAATCGCATCGATATAGCCCCTCACATCACAGGCGCGGTATCTGCTTGCCCGGCACCGCGCAGAATCCTGAAACAGTTCCGGCTGCAGAATATAACTCTTATACCCATTGGTATATCCGCAGATCACACAGCATTTGGAAGGGCTGTGCTGTTTCAGCTCTATTCCAAGGGCTGATCCCAGTTCACCCGGACTTGTTACAATCTCCAGATCGCCCAGCCGGATGATAGTGGAGTATAAAAGGATGTCTACCTCGTCCAGATCCAGCTTCTTTTTCAAGCTGTTGATGGAGTCATAGAGGAGCTTCTTCTCCTGGAAGTCCTCTGCGGCGTCCATTTTTTTCTGAAGCTGGCCCATCTCTTCCCGGACAGCCCCAGTGTTGTCCTCCGGTATGTAATTGACTCGGTATTCTATGCAGCTTTCGCCTTCAAAGCGCAGATTCAGCTCCCCGGAGCAGGTTATCCCATTGATCTCTGCGGCAGCCCCACGAGAAATCCGTTCCAGCTCCCCGTAATCCGTACCCTGCCGCCAGGCCCGGTTGCTGCAGTCTCCCGCCGCTCCCACAATCATGGCAGGATAATAGCCGCGCAGCCGTTCCAACTCATTACAGACTGCTCCGGCGTAATCCGCCGTCAGAAATGTGTTCTCCGGGTCCAGCACCGTGGAGTGCACAGCCCAGTTGCAGATCCCGGCGATTACCGCGCCTTCCCTGTTCCGGCATTCCAGCAGTATCACTTCATTGTCCGCATTCTCCCCATAGTAAATGCGGCTTCCGTAATATCCCTGCACCATCCCCTTCCCGGAGAACATCCGGCATTCCTCCAGTGATCTGTGGCACGCTTCATAGGCTGTCTTAACTGTTCTTACATAGAAATCGTAATACTCCTGTGAGAACACGCCAGTGTTCCAATGCTTGTGATAACTCATTACGGAATGATGGTTGTGTGTTGCGCTGAGCAGGATACAGTTAGCCTTCAGCCCATACTCCTCTGCCATACTGCCCTTGATCTCATTGCAGGACCATTCCTCCAACTCAATAAAATCCACATTGAAGATGAAGATTTCAACGCCGTCCACCTCCAGCAGAACAGCCCTTGCGTAAATATTGTCGTGCACCCCCTCCGCCGGTTTAAGGCGGCTCTCATAACGGGGGCCATAGCCGATCAGATAAAACTCCCCTTGGGGCGTCATACAGTAACGCCCTGAACTTGCGCTCAACACCTTGCCTTTCCTTTCTCCCTTTCTGCACCTGCCTTGTAAATGTTGTTATTATTATAGCGGATAGCGGAGCCCTGATAGATGTACTTCATCAGCAGGACCCGTGTCTGGCCTTGGGAGGGCATGAACCGCTCCGCTTTCTCATCGTAATTCTCCGGATTCTTCAGGATCGCCTCAGCGGCGTTCATCAGATAGCGCAGTGTCTCACCCGTCTGGTCCAGCATACCGTGCCCGGGAAAAACCGCTTCTATTTCGTCAAAACGCGGTTCCAATTTTCTGAGGGCATCCCGCAGCGCTTCAACCGTACAGTTTTCAGGATAAGGTTCGCCGGGAACCGCATCGCAGATTCCTCCGGTGTCCCCGGTGAAAATAATGTGATTATGATGGTCATAGTAACCGCTCTGCCCCGGCGTATGCCCGGGAAGCATGACCAGTTCCACCTCATATCCATCCCCCAGGTCGAATATATGGCCATCCTCAACCCCTATGATTTCATATTCATGCCACTTGACCAGGTCATTCCGGTCGAATTGAGTGAACCTGCATTTTCCCTCCTCATCAAACAGATAATCCCAGATATGGGGATTGTTCTTCTTCTGCATCCGGACAACCTCCGCCTCCGAGCAGTAACAGCAGTCAAACTGGCAGTTGCCGTAAGCATGGTCATAATGGGAATGGGTATTCACCACAACCAGCGGCTTGCCCTCCCCCACCAGTTTTCTCACCAGCCCTTTGAAATCGCCCACTCCGAACCCGGTGTCAATCACCATGGCTTTCTCCGGTCCGTCAATCACATAAGACCAGACATCCCCCGCGCCGTCCAGGCTTTCGGAAAAACATGCATACACATTCTCCCTCATCCGGTATACCTCTGCATACGGATCAATATCCGGATAGAACTGTTTCAGCGTGCTGAACTCCCGCAGAATTTTGTAGTACGGCCACCGGATCGCCCGCTCCTCGTCCAGTACAATACGTTTAGATTTTAATTCGGATTTAATTGGCCTTTGTTTTCTTTTCATACATCCTCCCTTCAACATTTCGGTGTTGTGTATTGTTTACCCGTTTATTTACAATGCGCCTGTCTCTTATACACATCTGACGCTGCCGACGAGCGATCTAGTGTAGATCTCGGTGGGCGCCGTATCATTAAAAAA
>URUZ01000337.1 GCA_900551225.1 uncultured Clostridium sp. | reverse complement strand
ATATTTTACTAAATTATATTTAAAAATTTACTAAAAACCCATTGACTTTTGTAGTAAACGTCAGTATAATTTATCCTATAAACAACAGGTACATAAAGAATCCTAAATAATCACTGAAAAATAGCAGAAAGGAAAGTGGAAAATAACAAAAGGAAAATTTACTAAAATAATGAGGAAAATCAGGGACAGGTAAACAAGAAGCAAGGACGACATGTAATGCACGTAAGCGGCCCAATTACGCCCGCTGAGTGCTCATAACAAGGAGGAAAAAGAATGAAAAAGAAAATGTTAAGCGCACTGATGTGTACCGCCATGGCAGCCGGCCTGCTGGCAGGCTGCGGAGGCACTGAGCAAGCTGCCCAGTCAGCCGGCTCCGAGGCAGCTGGAAGCCAGGCAGCAGGCACGGAGAAAGAGGTGGTGACCATCAAGCTGGCCCACAACAAGGATTACGTCACCATCCCCGAGGCTGTGATCGAGGCGGGGAACCGGCTCAACGAAAAGTATGCGGCAGAGGGCAGGAACATTGAGATCCGGTTTGAGACAGACTATCAGCAGATCGACTGGACGGACTACCACAACAATATTGTGTTCGCCCACAAGAGCGGGGACGCCCCGGACATCTTCTCCTGTGACGCGGATATTGCCGGATATGCGGACGCCGGGGTTGTGATGGACGTGACGGATCTGATGACCGATGAATTCGTGGACGGCGCCTTCAATGCCTGTATGGTGGACGGGAAGGCTTATGCCGTTCCCATGGACATGCCCTTCAGGGTCATATACTATAATAAAGAAGATCTGAAGAAGATCGGCTGGACCGATGAGGAGGTGGAGGCCCTTCCTGAGAAGATCCGCAGCAAGGAAGTGCTGTTTGATGACTTTACCGAGATCTGCCAGGAAGTGGTGGAAAAGGGCGGAGCGAAATACGGTATGGTCCACCGCCCCAGCGCAGGCAACGATTTCTATGACATTGTGAACGCCCTGGGCGGCTCCTATTACAATGAGCAGAACCAGCTGGTGTTTGACAGCCAGGGGATCATGAAGTTCTTCCAGTATATTTATGACAATGCCCAGGTGAGAAAGATCACGCCTGACAACTTAAACCAGCTGGGATGGGATACCATCAACAAGATGGTGGGAACCGGCGAGGCATTTGCCTACTATGGTCCCATGTTCTCCGCCACATATGTGGCACAGGCCGCAGGCCTTTCAACCGAGGAATTTGCAGGGCAGGAAGCCTTTGTGCTGTTCCCCGCCGCGGATGCCGCCTCCCAGCCCTTTGCCATTGCGGCGCCCCAGACCATCGCCATCAGCGCTGATACCAAATATCCGGAGATCTGCAAGGACATTGTGCGGGAAATGGTCAGCGGTTCCACGGATATGATGGCCAGACACGCGTCCACCATCTACACCCTGTCCTCTGTGAAGAAGGCTAACGAGGACCCGCAGATCACAAGCCACCCCCTGCTGGCTGACGTGACCTACATGACGGATTACGCCATCACACCTCCGGCTATTGAGGGACAGACCACGCTGAGAGGTTACCTGTTCACTGAGATAGTGACTCTGGAGCTGGGCCAGACCACTCCCCAGGAGTCCTTTGACAATGCCAAGGCCCAGGCGGAGCTGAATATAGACGGACTGGTACAAAAATGACGTAAAACGTGAAAGGTATCGCACGTAAGCGGCCCCGGCAGGGCTGTCAGGTGCTCATAACAAGGAGGAAATGAGCATGAACAAGAAGAAGTATAAAAATGGGCAGGCATATGCGTTTTTAAGCCCGTTTCTCATATTGGTGGCAGTGTTTTACGTACTGCCTGCATTTATCACGGTGGCCATGTCGTTCACTGATTTAAACTCCGCATTCCAGTGGCATTTTACAGGGCTGAAAAACTATTCCAAGATCTTCAGAGATCCCAATACCCTGACAATTGTGAGAAATACGGTGCTGTTTGTGGCGGCTGCGATTATAGGCACAGTGGTGCTGGATCTGTTTTTCGCAGTCATGACTACATATTTTATCAAAAGCGAGCGGACAGCAGGCACGTTTAAGGCATTTCTGATGATCCCCATGATTACTCCGGCAGTGGTCTATTCCGTACTTTGGATCTGGCTGCTGGAGGCCGGGGACGCCGGACTGGTGAACAAGATTTATACAGCCCTCACCGGAAGCGTGGCCCTCAACTGGATTGCCATGTATCCCTTCCAGATCATTCTCTTTGCCACGGTGATGGTCAGTTTTGCCTATGGAACCACGATTTTCTCCAGCGCCATCAAGAGCATACCGGAGAATCAGTTTAAGGCGGCCAGGGTGGACGGGGCCAGCGAGTGGGAGATTGTGAAGAGCATCATTCTGCCCAACATCCGCTACCACATCCAGTTTATCACCCTGTGGGAGACGCTGGGGCTGCTGACCAACTATGTAACCATTATGCTGATCACAGACGGAGGCCCTGGTATCAAGACCGAGGTCTGGGCGCTCAGCGCATACCACAAGGCGTTCCGGGACCAGCAGTACGGTTACGGCGCGGCCATTTCCATGCTGCTGATTGTAGTGGTTCTGGTGCTGATGCTGCTGGTCAACAAGGTCATGAACCAGCGGGATCAGGGTTAGGGGGGAGGAAACGCAATGAAACAAACACTGAACCGACATGAAAAGAAGAATCAGCGGGCCGCCATACTGGTGATGCTGGCCATCACAGTGCCCATCCTGCTGATCTACGGCTCTTTTTTCAAAATGGCATTTTTTGACGAGGCAGGACAATTTACATTGGGGAATTTCCAGTTCCTGTACAAGGGTATGGAGCTGAAGCAGACCAAAATCGCCCCCGTGGGCAAGGCCCTGGCCAACTCCATCTTCTTCACTGTGGTGGTTACCCTGTCGGAGGTGGTGATCAGCTGCCTGTCGGGGTATGCCATCTCCAGACTGGAGTTTAGAGGGCGCAGATTCATCCAGTACGCCCTTCTGGTGCTGCGCATGTTCCCGCACCTGCTGCTGCTCATCGGCGTACTCTACGTGCTGGTGGAGCTGAAGCTGGCCAACAGCATGCTGGGCGTGCTCCTGGTGGCCATCGCCTTCCGGATTCCGGGGTCCTCATTTATTATCAAGAACTTTTTTGACGGGATTCCAAGGGATATTGAGAATTCCACCCTTGTGGATGGGTGCAGCAGGGCCAGTGCCTTTTTCCAGGTGATTATCTACCTGGTGAAGCCGGGCATTGCCTCCATCTCCGTGTTCTCTTTTCTGAGCGCATGGTCCAACTACATCCTGTTCAATACCCTGATCTTCAACTCCAAGACGCCGGTGTTCGCCACCTATCTGCGGTCCCTGTCCAGCAATGAGCAGATGATTGCCAGCTACGGGGTGTTTGCGGCCATGGCCTTGGTCTATATGTTACCGGTTATCGTGTTCTTCCTGATCTCACAGAGGTCCCTGATGGAAGGCAATATCGCCAGCGGAAAAGGAGTATAAGCAGATGATTAAGATAGAAAACCTGAAAATGGAATTTGAAGGGGGTGTGACCGCCCTGGACGGTATCAACATGGAGATCAGGGACGGGGAATTTATCGCCCTGTTAGGCCCTTCGGGCTGCGGGAAGTCCACCACCTTAAACTGCCTGGCCGGGCTTTTGGACCCCACGGACGGGACCATCTGCTCCGACGGGACGGACATTACCAGCAAGGCGCCAAAGGAGCGCAATATTGGCATGGTATTCCAGTCCTATGCCCTGTATCCCCACCTGAAGGTGATTGACAACATTGCATTTCCCCTTAAGCAGAAGAAAGTGGCTAAGGAGGAACGGTATAAACGGGCCAGGCAGATGGCCGCCAAGCTTCAGATCGAACATCTCCTGGACCGCAGGCCAACCCAGCTCTCCGGCGGCCAGCAGCAGCGCGTGGCCATGTGCCGCGCCATGGTGAAAGAGCCGAAGATCCTGCTGTTCGACGAGCCCATGTCCAACCTGGACGCCAGGCTTAAGATCGAGATCCGCGAGGTCATCAAGAAGCTTCAGGCGGAGACCCGCATCACCTCCATTATCGTGACCCACGACCAGGAGGAGGCCATGGCCATAGCGGACCGCATCGCCATTCTGGACAATGGCCGCATCCAGCAGTTTGACACCCCCTTCCAGCTGTACCAGCACCCGGTGAACCTGTTTGTGGCCAATTTCATGGGGAATCCGCCTATGAATTTCATTGACGCCAGGCTGGAGGACCAGGACGGCGGAGTCTGTTTCCTGGTGGCCGGGCAGACGATACCCGCGCCGGAATCCAAGAGGGAAATCCTGGCGGGATATCTGGGCCGGAATGTGAAGATCGGCGTCCGTTCCCATCAGCTGCGCACAGCCGGGGCCGGGGAGCCGGGAGCCGTCCGCCTGAGGGTGCAGATGGTGGAGAACCTGGGCAAGGAGCTGCTGGTACAGGCACAGGTGGGAGAGAACCTGGTGCGCATCTCTGAGGAGAATACCACGCTTTATGAGACCTACAGAACCCTTGCCTCCGAAAAGGGGGAGATGGGCATTCTGCTGACTGACCACATCAATGTGTTTGACAGTGAGACAGGGGTGAATGTGCTGCTATGAAACATTTTATTGAGGACAGGGACCACCTGCTGATCGGAGGGCACAGGGGCTGCGTGTGCGAGCATTTTGAGAATACCATCCCCGCCATGAAGGAGGGACTGCGGCGGGGAGCGGACTATCTGGAGATTGACCTGCAGCTCACAAAGGACGGGGAGATTGTGGTCTACCATGACACGGAGCTAAGCGGGAAATGCAGCCTGTCCGGCTATGTCCACCAGCATACCCTGGATGAGCTGCAGAAGCTTCTTCCTGTGAATTCCTTTAAGGAGGTGCTGGGATGGGCTGCCAGACGCAGCGTCTGCCTGGCCCTGGAGTTAAAGAGCGTTCCCATGGATATGCAGCCATATGGCTTCCGGCTTGTGGAGCGGCTGTCCGCTCTGGTTAAGGAGTACGGCATGAGGGAGCGGGTCTTTGCATTTGGTGCGGACTATATGGTGTTGAACGCTCTGAAGAAGATTGATCCCGCATTTCCCATTGGGCTGATCGTGCCCTTCGTGCCGGCAGATCCGGTGAAGCTGATGCGGGAAATGGACGCGATGGTGTACCTTTCCTACATTTACAACATGACGCCCGCCATGATAAAGGACCTCCATGACGCCGGCTTCTATGTGGACGGGGCAATCCTGCGGGATGAAAAATGGAAGCGTCTGGCCAGGGAGCTGGGCGTGGACATGTATGAGAGCGACAGGCCGGAGGAGGACAGGGTCTGACGGCGCGGGGGAAATGCCGGCGAAAGGCCCGCTTAGATGCCGGGGCAGAAAAGAGGAGAACAAACATGGAACTTGTCTATGCAAAGGGAAAAGAATTTCATATTGACACAGCCCCCGGGGATGTGGGGCGCTATGTGATACTGCCGGGAGATCCCGGCAGATGCGAGAAAATTGCCAGATACCTGGACAATCCGGTGCTGACCGCTTCCAACCGGGAGTATGTAACCTACACAGGGACTCTGGACGGGGAGCGGGTCAGCGTGACCTCCACGGGAATCGGGGGGCCTTCGGCGTCCATTGCTGTGGAGGAGCTGATTCACTGCGGGGCGGATACATTCGTCCGCGTGGGCACTTCGGGTGGAATGCAGCCCCAGGTGCGCGGCGGGGAACTGGTGGTGGCCACAGGAGCCATCAGGGCGGAAGGCACCACCAGGGAGTACGCGCCCCGTGAATATCCGGCGGTGGCGGACTACGATGTGGTGACAGCCCTGAAGGAGAGCGCCGCGGCCTTAGGGTTAACGGCCCATCTGGGGGTGGTTCACTGCAAAGACAATTTCTACGGACAGCATTCTCCGCAGACCATGCCTGTGTCCTACGAACTGGAGAACAAGTGGAGGGCATGGCTGGACTGCGGCGCCCTGGCCAGCGAGATGGAATCCGCAGCCCTGTTCATCGTGGGCAGTGTGCGCCGTGTGCGCACAGGGTCCGTGCTGCTGGTGCTGGCCAACCAGACCCGGCGTGAGATGGGGCTCCCCGACACAGAATGCTATGATACGGACAGCGCGGTCAAGACCGCGCTGGAGGCGGTGCGCATCCTGATCAGGAAGGACAGGGAAGCGGCAGATTGTGATTGAAATGTGAGGAAACATTTAGTACAATTGGTATAGCGGGCAGGAAAGATATAATCAGCACCCAATTGGAGGGATCATATGGCGACATTAGAGGACGTGGCAGCAGAGGCAAGGGTAGCGGTGACAACCGTATCGCGCGCACTGAGGAATGACACAACATTGAAAATTACCCCGGATACCAGAACCAGGATTTTTTCTGCTGCGGAGAAGGTGGGGTATGAGCTGAAACGCCAGAAGGCCGTCCAGGCAAGGAAGAGTATCCTGATTATACACAAGGACACCCACTTTGACAACCAGATGGATAACGCCTACTATTTTTCCATGCGCACCGGACAGGAGGGCGCATGCATGGAGCGGGGGCTGGACTATAAATATATACCATACAGCATGCTGCGCAGCCTGAGCGGGACTTATGACGGCGCGGTGATTATGGGGAATTTCTGCAGGGAGGAAGTGGACGCGGTTCTGAGGGCGGTCCAGACCTCCAGGGCGGTATTTACAGGTCTGATGAACTTCTTCCCCGACAGGGCGGACTGGGTGACCTACGATGTATATGGGGCGGTGGAGCTGCTGGTCAGGTATCTGACGGAACGGGGAATCCGCACGGCCGTGTACTTCGGCGGCGTGGAGACTCCGGGGATACTGCCCAGGTTCAGCAAACACCGGGCATTTATCAGCCTGGCTGAGGAATACGGGCTGCGCTGCCTGGAGACCGTGTCCGGGGAGCACGGTGCGGAGACCGGCTACCAGATGATGCTGGAGTG
>URUZ01000336.1 GCA_900551225.1 uncultured Clostridium sp. | reverse complement strand
TATCAAAACAGGGGCATTTTCCAGGATCACTTTCCCAAACTCCATGATATTGGACGACATGGCGGGGAATCCCAGCCGGTGGCAGATGGATGCGCCGTGCTGTTTGCCCAGGCCGATGACAATCATTTTCATCAGCCCGCTCTCCACCGGCCCTCTGAAATCTGTGTGGGCCTTTATCCTGCCCACAGGAATAATATGATTTGCCCCGGCCGCCATCCGGTCAATATGCACATCCCAGCCCCTGCCGGTCTCCCCTATTTTCACGGTCTCCATAGAAGAGCGGACCGGTGCGCCCACCGCCTCCTCCGTGATTCCAAAATGGCGCAGCACCTCCTCCTGCCCTTCTGCGGTGGCTCCGCCGTGACTGCCCATCGCCGGGATAATAAAGGGGTCTCCCCCTCTGCTCCTGACCTCCTCCGCAACGGTTCTGACGATAAGAGCCATGTCCGATATCTCCCGGCTGCCCACTGCCAGCGCCACTGTGTCTCCAGGCCTGATCCCCTCCATGGCTTTACAGTTTAAAAGTTCCTCCCTGAGCGCCTGCTCCACATTCTCAATCTGGGGCTGCCTGGCATCCAGACGAATCCTGGCAAATGCAGGCAGCCGGACCTCGGACAGTAATTCCTCGAATATCTGTCTAACCTCCATATAGATTTCTCAACCTCCTAAATACGCTTTTTTCACATCAGGGCTGTTGATCAGCTCTTTGCTTGGCCCCTGGGCCATGATCACACCATTTTCCAGCACATAGCAGCGATGGGAAATGCTGAGCGCGGCAAATGCATTCTGCTCCACCAGGATCACCGGCAGCTTTTTCTCCTTGTTGATCTTCACAATGACGTCAAACATTTCGTCCACAATCACAGGGGCAAGGCCCAGGGACGGCTCGTCAAACATGATCAGTTCAGGCTCGCTCATAAGCCCCCTGGCGATGGCCAGCATCTGCTGTTCTCCACCGCTCAGAGATCCCGCCAGCTGTTTCCGCCTGTCCTTCAGCCTGGGATATATCTCGTACATCTCCTCCAAAAGAGACTGATACTTGGCCGCGGGAAAACGTTTTGAAAATGCCCCCATTTCCAGATTATCCTCAACAGACAGCTGTGGAAATACGTCCCGCCCCTCAGGCACATAGACAATCCCGCGTTTAACAATCTGATCTGTCTTCAGCCTGGAAATGCTCTTATTTTTAAACAGGATGTCTCCGGACCTGGGATGGACGATCCCCATGACGCTGCGCATGAGCGTGGTTTTTCCGGCTCCGTTGGCGCCGATGATGGAGACGATCTCCTGTTCCTTCACCTCGATGCTGACATCCCGCAGAACGTGTACTTTTCCATAGTATGTATTAATGTTTTTAATCTGTAACATGCGTTCCTCCATTCACGCTGGCTACGCCTTTAAATTGTACCGATCTCCCAGGTAAGCCCGTATCACTTCAGGATTGTTCTGTATTTCCACAGGCGCTCCCTCCGCAATCTTGGAGCCAAAATTGATCACCGTAATCTTGTGGCTGATGTTCATCACCACGTCCATGTTGTGCTCAATCAGGAACAGGGCCACGCCGCCCTCGAAAATGCGAGCCAGAATGTCAATCAGCAGACAGCGCTCCGATGGATTTAAGCCCGCCGCAGGTTCATCCAGCAGGATGAGCCTGGGGTTGGTCATCATTGTCCGCGCAAGCTCAACCATTTTCAGCATTCCGTAGGGCAGGCCTCCCACCTGGCGGCCAGCAATATCCTGAAGATTCATAAACTCCAGCACCCGCTCCGCCTCCTCCTTAAGGGCTGCCTCCTCCCGTTTTGCATTTCTGAGATCGAAAAAGAAATTGACAATCCCAGCTTTTGCATAGGACATATGTCCCCCTACCATGAGATTCTCCTCCACAGTCAGGGAGTTGAACAACTTAATATTCTGAAACGTTCTGCCCAATCCCAGCCTGGATATCTCATGGACGCTTCTGCCGGTGATCTCACTGCCGTTAAACAGAATCTGCCCCTCGGACGGTGGAAAAACCCCGTCAATCATGTTAATTGTTGTGGTCTTGCCGGAGCCGTTGGGACCGATCAGCGCATGGATCGAATGCTCCTCCACCTCAAAACTCAAGTCGTTCACCGCCACAAGGCCTGAAAACCGTTTTGTTAAATTTTTAACTTCCAATATATTCATCCGCTCCACCACCATCCTTATCCCCTGTTTTGTTTTATGGTATTGATGATTCCACTGGGCAGAAATACTGCGCACAGCAGAATCACCGCGGAATATGAGATCTGGTAATACTCTCCCAGAAAGCGCAGAAATTCCGGAAGCATGGAGACGATCACTGCACCCAGAATGCACCCCCACATATTGCCGATGCCCCCCACCATAATCATAACCACAAAGGACACCGACAGATTCAGTGTAAATGTGGACGCGTTGATGTATGTAGAATAATGGGCATACAGCCCGCCGGCTACGCAGCCAAAGATGGCCGCAAGTGTAAAAGCAATGATCTTGATCTGGGCCGTGTTGATTCCGCAGGTCTCCACCGCATCGATATTATCCCGGATTGCGATAAATGCTCTGCCCCATTTAGAGTGCATCACCCGGTAGGTGATCACTGCAAACAGCACTACAAACGCCAGAATAAAGTAATAGTTCTGCACCTTACTGGTGATGGCATAGCCAAAGATTGTGTACGGCGGAATGTTGCGCACGCCCTGGGCTCCCCCGGTGAAACCCGTCATGTTGTTCACCAGCAGTCTCACCACCTCACCAAAGGCAATGGTGGTCAACGAGAGGTAGACCCCCTCCAGACGCAGGCTGGGATAGCCCAGCCCCACCCCGATCAGAAAGCCCATGGCGATCACCGCAATCAGGGCCAGCCAGGGCGAAATGCCTGTTTTTGTGGTCAGAAGGGCGGAGGTATATGCCCCAAGGCAGTAGATGCCGGCTGTGCCCAGATTCATCTGCCCGGTCATTCCGGTGATAAAGTTCAGCCCAAAGGCGATGATAATATAGATTAACGCCAGACAGAACATTGTCACAAAATAGGTGTTGGTCACAAACTGCGGCAGCAGAAGCGCCGCTATCAGAGCCAACCCAAACTTATATTTCTTGATCCCTGTCAGTACACGGCTCAAACTAATCTCCCCTTTCTAGCGTTTTTTGCCCAAGAGTCCGGATGGCTTCACCATCAGCACTGCAATCAGCACGATGAAGGCCACCGCGTCCTTGAAGGTGGACGGGAAAATCATTCCCGCGATATTTTCCGCAATTCCAATGGCAAGCCCGCCCACAATAGCCCCCGGCAGAGATCCGAACCCGCCTACAACACCGGCCGCAAAGCCTTTTAACGAAATCATTGTGGCCATGGAGGCATTGACACTGAACACGGGAATCACCGAGATTCCAAGAGCGCCGCAGATAGCAAAACTGATTGCCACTGTCACAGCCATATTCCTGGAAACGTTGATACCCATCAAGGCCGCTGCCGTCTTGTTGGAGGCCACGCAGCGCATGGCTTTTCCGGTCTTAGTCTTTCGCATAAACAGCTCCAGAAGCACTACAATAACCACTGATATAATAATTATGTAGATATAGGCTCTGGCCACCGCCAGACTCCCGATCCTGGCGATGCCGGACATGAAACCCTTGACTGTCATCGCCTCCGGGCCGTAGTACAGGCGCACCGCCTCATTGATTATGTTCCCCATCATCACTGTGGCCATTATGGCACAGAGCCGGCTCATATGGCGCAGGGGAATAAATATAGTAACAGCAATCAGGACTCCGAATACCGCCATAATGGCCACTGTCCCGATCACTCCCGGCACCACGCCGCTCCCCCACCCCAGAACCATAGTGCCTGCGAAAATGTAAGCGCCCAGCATGATTACCTTTTCATGGCCAAAGTTTAAGAGCCCTGAAGAATTCCAGATCAGAGTATACTCCACTGCAGTCAACGCATACACAAAGCCCATTGCGATTCCGCTGACCAGCAGCTGCATCATCATCATTAACAAACAATTCCCTCCTCGTTATGCACTTAGTGGCTCGTGTGTGAAAGGCCGGCACAAAATACTGATGGATTGTACCGGCCTTTTCCTGAAATTTACTTATTCCCAAGAATGTTATGGGGTATTGGACTGAATCACGTCAATGTATTCAATCTTTAGATCCCTGCACTGTGCAAGGATAATTTCTGAAATCATCTCACCGTCCGCGTTGGATGTCAGGTTGCCCACAATTCCCTCCACATCTCTGGTCTCGCGAAGCGCCTTGCTGACTGCAGGTCCATCCGTGGTGCCGGCCCGCTCAATGGCGTCCGCCAAAGCATAGGTGGCGCTGTAATATGCCGCGCAGTGCAGATCCACGCTCTCGTCCGTGCCGTAAACTTCAGTGTAGCGCTTGATGAAGTTCTGTACCTTATCTGTGGGATTGTTGGTTAAAAAGTCTGTGACACAGTACCAGCCTTCCACCCACTCCTTATCCAGCTGTGCAAGACAGGAATCCACAGCTAGGGACGGATTGGTGATGGTGGGGACGGTCAGACCCAGCTCATACATCTGCCTTGCCACGATAGGATATGCCGCCTCTGTAGCCCAGATCATTGCCCCATCGCAGCCCTCACCCAGGCATTTCAGGATCTGCGAGGTCACATCCGTGTCCTCATTGTTGAAGGACTGGACGGTATAAGGCACATTTACCGAGTCAAAATATTCAGCCGCCACCTGCATACCTCCGGTTCCGAAGTCATCGCTTCCATACAGGACAGCAATCTTGGTGGCCCCCAGCCCGTCTACCAGATAGGAAGCTGCCGCTGCCGCCTGAAGAGTATCGGAGGCGCGGATACGGAACAGATAGTCATTGTCGCACTCATTGACGAATTTAGGGCTGGTTCCCCCAACCAGCATTGGTACCTGTGCATCTTTGATGATCGATTCCACCGCAAGCCCCAGGGAGCTGTAGTGAGGGCCGATGATACCCGCCACATCACCGCTCACCAGCTTGTTGGTAGCATTGATGGCAACGTCCGTGGTGTTGCTGCAATCCTGGACATCAGCCACCAGCTGCCTTCCCAGTACGCCGCCGTTCGCATTGATCTCATCGATAGCCATGAGTATTCCGTTTCTCATGTGTTCACCGTTCAATGGATAACCTGTCAGCGTGGCCAGCACACCGATTTTAATCGGCTCCCCGCCGGAATCTGCCTGGCCGGTCCCAGCAGTCTCCTGCTGCTGTGCCGCAGCGGCAGTGGTCTCCGGAGCACTCTGAGCCGCAGTTGCGGCAGAATCCCCCTGCTTCTGGCAAGCGGCCATAGAAAGGGTCATAATGGCTGCTAATGTCAATGAACACAGCTGCTTCATATTTTTCATTGTAACTCCTCCTCGTTATGAGCACTTAGCGCCTGTCTTTTAGGCGCTTACGTGCGATACATGTTATCGATTCCTGTAAGGTGCAAACCTTCTCCCTTGTAGTCCTGCCGTTCCTGAGAAACGGGCCTTACTTCCCAATTCCTTTTCAATTTCCAAAAAACGGTTGGCCACAAGGCCTACGGCCATCTCCCGGACCGCACAGGCATTGATTCCTACACAATAATCTGCGATGGAGGAACCCTCACCGCGGCTCTCGCAGGGCATCACCCCATATCCATTGCGATAAGCCAGCTCCACCATCTCCAGAGTCTCACTGATTGTTCCAACCTGGTTAACCTTCAGCAGCACGGTGTTGGCCGCTCCCAACGACGCGCCGTGAGCCACCCTGGCCGGGGTGGTGGTAAACAGATCATCGCCCACAATCTGGATATCCACACGTTTCACCAGTTCCGCATGGCTCTCATAATCATCCTCAAAGAACGGATCTTCTATGATCACAAAGGGATAATTGGCCACCGCATGCTCATAGAGCTTCAGCATATCCTCCTTCGTCTTGGGTTTCGCAGAGAACAGCCCCAGGTACTTCTCCTGTTTCCGGTCATAGTAACAGTCTGATGCCACATCCACCTGGATACCGATCTTTCCCTCATATCCGGCTGCTGCAATGGTCCTGGACATCAGATCCCACAGCTCCTCATCACTCTTAAAATGTCCGGCCGGAATAATGTAGAGATCATAATAGTTGGGTGGATAAATGCCCATCCCCTTCATGGTCTCGCGCCACCGTTCCTGTACCTCCCAGCCTGCGTAGGACGCCTCCGCAAAAGACTGGAACCCATGGCACATAAAAGAATATGTAGGTTTGGGATCAGGCGTTGTCACACCGCCTCCATAACGCTCATGTCCAGCTGCAGCCGGTACGCCCGGAACAGGTAGATACATGGCGCTCTCCCCCCCGATATGGCGGTACAGTGGAATTCCCAGGCTCTCCGCCCCCGCCTTCAGCACTGCGGCTGACACGGCTGCAATGGCGTTGCCGCCGATATTCTCCTTTGCATCAGGGCAGATGTTTAACATGGCCTGGTCCACCGCATACTGGTCCGAGGCATCCAGGCCCATGATAGCCGGCCCAATCTTCTCCTCCACTGCCCGCACTGCATTCTCCACGCCGTAACCGCCCCACCGCTGACCCCCATCGTAGCAGAACTTCACCTCATGGGAACCGATAGAAATTCCCGCTGTGCAGACCGCACGGCCAACTGCACCTCCCTTCGTTTTGACGATGGCTTCAATTCCCGGATGAAATCTCCAGGTAAATACCTGCATCGCCGTAACTGAAACAATTTCGTGTTTGGACATTTTGTTTAACCCCCTTTTTATAGTGTTATAAAATACATCTTATCATGTATCCTTTTCTCTTTTTGTCAACTTTTATCCTATTATAGTATCAAAGTTGACTGCCATTGTATAAAGAAGGACAGCAGATTTATTTTTACATTTTGTGTCAATCTCGCTGTCCATAAAAGTTATTTTATTATGCATTTTCACTATATCATATGTTAC
>URUZ01000335.1 GCA_900551225.1 uncultured Clostridium sp. | reverse complement strand
CTGATCAAGCGGGTGGGGTTCCTGGCGGACCGTATGAGCCTGAATCTGGAGCTGCCCACAGCCCAGGGACTGAGGGAGCTGGCCCCGGGGAAGACCAGGGACAAGATTCTCAGGCCCATGCGCCTGATCCAACAGGGCATCGCCTCCCAGAGCCTGTATTTGGAGGGTGACAGGGGCTTTAAGAAGGCTTATGACACCGGGCGGGCCGGATTCGCGGGCGGAGCTTCCTTGCTGGAGCCTTCCCGGGCGGCGGGGAGTCCTGTGGGCCAGATTTCCCACAGCAGCAGCCTGCTGGCAGAGGAGGCGGGACAGTACGCAGCGGAGAAGCTTCCCCAGGAATCAGGAATATCCACGGGCTGGGATGTGTTTTCAGAAGGGGAGCGGCTGGGCCTGCCCTCCGGAAGATACGGGAATCAGCGGTTCGTGCCTGCCGGGCAGAGCACACAGATGATCGTGGGAGCCACCCCGGAGAATGACTTCCAGATGATGTCCGTGGCCCAGGCCCTGTACCAAAGCTATGGACTGAAGCGGGTGTTTTACTCAGCCTACATCCCGGTGAACGAGGACAGCTGCCTGCCTGCCCTTCCCGGGGGACCGCCTCTTCTGAGGGAACACAGGCTGTACCAGGCGGACTGGCTGCTGCGGTTCTATGGCTTTAAGGCAGAGGAACTGCTGACGGAGAGCCAGCCTAATTTTAATGTCTTTCTGGACCCCAAATGCGACTGGGCTCTCCGCCATCTGGACCAGTTTCCGGTGGAGATCAACAGGGCGGATTACGCAACCCTTCTGCGGGTTCCCGGTATGGGCGTCAAGTCCGTGACCAGGATTATTGCCGCCAGGCGCCAGGGTAAGCTGGACTTCCCGGACTTGAAGAAGATGGGCGTGGTGCTGAAACGGGCCGTATATTTTATCACCTGTTCAGGTAAGACCATGAAGGGGATGCGGCTGGATCAGGACTTTATCACCGGAGAACTGATGGGCGCTGAGCGCCGGGCTGCCTGGGATATTGAGCACAAGGACTGTTATAAGCAGCTGTCGCTGTTTGACGATATGAATCTGACCATGCCGCTGACAGCGGACGACCAGTATGCCGCGGTGGTGGGAAGCCTGTGAGGCGGCGGACAGGATTTAAGGAGGGATTAGGATATGACGGTTTATCTGTGCGAACCGCATTTTGAGAGCATGCTCTGCGCCATTTACGATGCATGGGACAGCGGCAAGGGGCATGAGAATGTAAGAATTGAGCTGGAGGGAGCGTACCGGGATCTGGAGCTGTTTACCCAGTATGTCCAGGTTCCCTTTTCTGAGGACAAGGCCAGGAAGGTGATCCGATCCATCAGTCAGAAGATATCTGCCCAGGCCTATGAGAAGGTATATGTGTCCTCCCTGAGCCAGGAGGATGAGCGGGCGGACAGGATCTACCGGTTCCTTATCCAGGGGTTTGTCCACGGGGCCAAGGTGCTGGATATGATCCAGCTGCCGGAAGTCTATGAGATCTTTCAGATGTGCCGGAATGTATACAATGAGAACCACCAGCTGACCCAGTTTGTGCGTTTCTCCCAGACAGGCCAGGGGGTGCTCATCAGCAGGATCGGACCCAAGAATGATGTGCTGCCCCTTTTGGCTCCGTTTTTTGCGGACCGCCTGCCCATGGAGAACTGGATGATCTACGACGAGACACGGCGGAAGGCGGCAGTGCATCCCGCCGGGGAAGCGTGGATGTTTCTCTATGGGGACAGCCAGCCGGAGGCATGCTTTAAAGGGCAGCTGGACCAGGCGACCGACCAGGCAGAATACGAGTCGCTGTGGAAGGCATTTCATGAGACTGTGGCCATCGAAGCCCGGAAGAACCCCACATGCCAGAGAAACCACCTGCCTCTGCGGTTCAGGCCCTACATGACGGAGTTCCAAAAATAATTGCCGCTGCCCCTTGTTATTTCAGATTGATTTTAGTATAGTAAAGTCAGGTTATCTATAGCGGCAGCATTCTGTCTGCCGCCCGATCCTATAAGCGGGTTAATCAGCCGCTGTCTGCGCGATATCGCGCAATGATCCACTACATTTATTTGATCTGAATTTAAGAAAGGGGAGAATCTATGTTTGCAAAAGTGAATAGCGGGGGAGTCCGCGGCATCCGCGGTTATTTGGTGTGGGTGGAGGCGGATGCGGGCGACGGGCTGCCATCCTTCTCCATGGTGGGGTATCTGGCATCAGAGGTGAAGGAAGCTCAGGACCGGGTGCGCACAGCGATTAAGAATTCCGGTTTCCGGCTGCCTGCCAGGAAGGTGACAGTGAATCTGTCCCCGGCTAATATGAGGAAGGAGGGAACCGCCTATGACCTGCCTATTGCCATTGCGGCCCTGGGCGCCTTCGGATTGGCGGATCTGACGCCTCTGGGGGACAGCATGGTGCTGGGGGAGCTGGGCCTGGATGGCCGTGTGAAGCCTGTGGGAGGAATCATGAGTATGGTGATGGCTGCCAGGGACCAGGGGATCAGCCGCTGCTTCCTGCCGGTGGAGAATGTGAAGGAGGGGCTGGTGGTCGGCGGGGTGGACATTGTGGGCGTGTCCAGCCTGGCTCATCTGGCCGGTCTGCTGGCCAGGCCGGCACAAATCCTGCCTGCCAGAGCCGCGGAAGAGGAACTGTGGGACCTGGAGGAGATGGTGTACGACGTGGACTACAGGGAAGTAAACGGCCAGCAGTTTCTGCGCAGGGCAGCGGAGGTGGCTGCCGCGGGTCTGCACAACCTGCTGCTCAGCGGCCCTGCGGGAACCGGTAAGACTATGATAGCAAGGCGGCTGCCAACTATTCTCCCGGCCCTGTCCAGGGAGGAGAATATAGCTGTCTCACGGGTATACAGCATCTGCGGGCTTCTGCCGCCGGACAGGCCCCTGGTCTCCGGGCGGCCCTTCCGCAGCCCCCACCACACTGTGACGCCCAAGGCGCTGACAGGTGGCGGCAGGCCGGTGCGGCCGGGGGAACTGTCCCTGGCCTCAGGGGGTGTGCTGTTTCTGGATGAACTGACATTGTTTTCCAAGAGTGCGGTGGAGGTTCTGCGCCAGCCTCTGGAGGAGCACAGGGTGACGGTCAACCGTGTATGGGGGGCATATGAGTTCCCTGCTGACTTTATGCTCTGTGCGGCCATCAACCTGTGCCCCTGCGGCTTTTTCCCGGACAGGAACAGATGCAGATGCACGGATGCACAGATCGGCCAGTACCTGGGCAGGCTGTCAAAGCCCATAATGGAGCGGTTCGATATCTGTGCGGAGGCAGCCCCTGTGACCTATGAGGATATTGCGGGGGAGAGGGGGGCAGGGGAGGACTCTGCCTCCATCAGAGCGCGGGTGGAGGTTGCCAGGGACATCCAGGCCCGGCGTTTTACCGGGACTGGCATTCTGTTTAACAGCAGAATGGGGGCCAGGGATCTGAGAAGGTTCTGTGTCCTGGGCAGTGAGGAGGAGGCTTTTATGGAACGCATTTACAAGAGCAGGGGACTGAGTGCGAGAACATATCACAAGGTGCTGAAGGTAGCCCGCACCATTGCAGACCTGGAGGGGTGCACAACGGTGCGGAAGGCTCATCTGGCCGAGGCCGCCGGCTACCGGGCTCTGGAGGACAAGATATGGGAGAATTAAACAGAGAAAAAGAGTACCTCTACTGGTTGTGCAGAATCCCGCTATTGGGTGCAGTGGCAGTGCGGAAGATATGGGAGGAAACAGGCAGCTTTGAAACAGCATTTTATATAGAAGGAACACAATTGGCTGGCAAGGGGATTTTCAGAAACGCAAAGCAGGCGGCAGCTTTTGATCAGGCGAAAACAGGGTTTAGGGCCGCCGTGGAGGAGTATCATGGACTGGCGGAACAGGGAATTCGTTTTATCACTTTTTTCGATGAGGAATATCCCCTGCGGCTGAGGCATATTTATGACTATCCCATGGGGCTGTGGCTTAAGGGGAGGCTGCCGGAGGAGCACAAGCCTTCCGCCGCCATCATTGGGGCCAGGAGCTGCACCAGCTATGGGGCGCAGGTGGCAGAGCACATGGGCAGGGAGCTGAGCATGGCGGGGGTGCAGGTGATCAGCGGACTGGCCATGGGCATCGACGGAGCGGGCCACAGGGGAGCGCTGATGGGAAACGGCGGAACATGGGGGATACTGGGCTGCGGCGTTAACATCTGCTACCCCAAAAGGAACTATCCCGTTTACCGGGAGATGTTAAAGCGCGGAGGGATTTTTTCAGAATTCCCGCCGGGCCAGCCGCCGCGCTCCTGTAACTTCCCTATCCGCAACCGGCTGATCAGCGGCCTTGCCGATGTGGTGCTGGTGATTGAGGCCAGGCAGAAGAGCGGATCTCTGATTACAGCTAACCTGGGGCTGGACCAGGGAAAGGAGATATTTGCCCTTCCGGGCCGGGTGACGGATGTCCTCAGCACTGGCTGCAACCAGCTGATTCAGTCAGGCGCCTCCATTCTCACATGCCCCGGCGATGTGCTGGAATATATGGGAATTATTCACGAAAAAAAGCTGATACTTTATGAAAAAAATACGAAGGGACTTGCAAAGAATGAAAAAATGGTGTATAGTTGCCTAGATTCCGCACCAAAACATGTGGAGGAGGTCGCAGCCCTGACCGGCCTGGCCGTCAGCACATGTATGAGCGCACTTCTGGAACTGGAGCTTGACGGACTGGCGTTGAATACCACCGGCCAGTTCTATACCAGACGGTTATAGCGCACAGGCGGATGATCTGGAATTTATCTGCAATTGCAGTTTTATATAATGAGAATGAGGAAATGACGAGGAGTTTAGAATGGCGAATTATCTGGTAATTGTTGAGTCACCGGCAAAGGTGAAGACGATCAAAAAGTTTTTGGGCGCCAATTATGAAGTGGACGCATCCGGCGGACATGTGAGAGATCTGCCCAAAAGCCAGCTGGGATTTGATGCGGAGCATGACTATGAGCCCAAGTACATCACAATCCGAGGCAAAGGCGATGTGCTGGCAAAGCTTCGCAAGGAAGTTAAAAAAGCGGATAAGATTTATCTGGCAACTGACCCGGACCGTGAGGGGGAGGCGATTTCATGGCATTTGATGAAAGCGCTGAAACTGGATGAGGCGAAGAATAAGCAGGTGTTCCGCATCAGCTTCAACGAGATTACCAAGAACGCGGTTAAGGCTTCTTTCAAAGCATCCCGTGATATTGATATGAACCTGGTAGATGCCCAGCAGACCAGAAGAATGCTGGACCGTATGGTGGGCTACAGAATCAGCCCCCTGCTGTGGGCCAAGGTTAAACGGGGGCTCAGTGCGGGCCGCGTCCAGTCGGTTGCGCTGCGCATGATCTGCGACCGGGAAGATGAGATCAATGCATTTATCCCGGAGGAATACTGGAATCTGGAAGCCCATCTTCAGTTAAAAGGCGGGAAAAAACCGCTGATTGCCAAGTATTACGGCAACGGCAGCAAAAACGGCAAAACCGCAATCCGCAATAAGGCGGAGCTGGACCAGATCCTGAAGGAGCTGGAAGGCAGCAGTTATGTGGTGGAAGAGGTGAAGAAGGGGGAGCGCATCAAAAAGGCGCCGATCCCGTTTACCACCAGTACCCTGCAGCAGGAGGCTTCCAAGGCGCTGAATTTTTCCACTCAAAAGACCATGCGCCTTGCCCAGCAGCTGTATGAAGGTGTGGAGGTCAAGGGACACGGGACGGTTGGTCTGATCACCTACCTGAGAACGGATTCTACCCGTATTGCAGATGAGGCGGATGCCACTGCCAGAGAGTTTGTGAAGAAACAGTACGGCGAAAAGTATGTGATTAAAAGCGAACAGACCAAGAAGAACAACGGTAAGATTCAGGACGCCCATGAGGCCATCCGCCCCACGGATATTGCCCTGACCCCAACCATTGTGAAGGATTCTCTTCAGAGAGACCTGTTCCGCTTATATCAGCTGATCTGGAAACGTTTTATTGCCAGCCGTATGGACAATGCGGTATATGAGACAACCTCAGTGAAGATCGCCGCAGGCGGCCACAGCTTTACCACAGCGGCCTCCCGCCTGCTGTTTGACGGATTTATGTCCGTATACGTGGAAGCAGATGAAGAGGTGGAGCAGAACCAGGCTCTGGGCAATATGGAGAAGGGTACTGTCCTGAAGCTGGAGCAGCTTGATCCCAGCCAGCATTTTACCCAGCCCTCGGCCCATTACACAGAGGCCTCCCTGGTAAAAGCCCTGGAGGAACAGGGAATCGGCCGTCCCAGTACCTATGCGCCCACCATCACCACCATCATTGCAAGGCGGTATGTGGTGAAGGAGAACAAGAACCTCTACGTCACTGAGATCGGAGACGTGGTGAACAGAATTATGAAGCAGAGCTTCCCAAGCATTGTGGATATCAGCTTTACAGCCAACATGGAGTCCCTGCTGGATAAGGTGGCGGATGGTTCCGTGACCTGGAAGACCGTTGTCAGCAATTTCTATCCGGATCTGGACGAGGCGGTTAAGACTGCTGAGAAGGAACTGGAGACAGTGAAGATTGCGGATGAGGTGTCTGATGAGGTATGTGAACTCTGCGGCCGCCAGATGGTAATCAAATACGGTCCCCACGGCAAATTCCTGGCCTGCCCCGGATTCCCGGACTGCAAGAACACCAAGGCATATCTGGAGAAGATCGGAATCCCCTGTCCCAAGTGCGGCAAAGAAGTGGTGCGCAAAAAGACGAAGAAGGGCCGCCTTTATTATGGCTGTGAGGCCAACCCGGATTGTGACTTCATATCCTGGCAGAAGCCTTCCACTCAGAAGTGCCCGGAATGCGGCTCCTATATGGTTGAAAAGGGCAATAAGCTCCTTTGCTCAAATGAGACCTGCGGCTTCAGGACCAACCTTGAGAAGGATAAGGAATAGAAATTATTGGTAAAATGATAGTGAAAATATGAAATTCTTAAAAT
>URUZ01000334.1 GCA_900551225.1 uncultured Clostridium sp. | reverse complement strand
GCGAATACCCCAGCCAACGTCCGCGTACCCATCCGCGCCTCCCACCCCTTAAAGCGCCGCCCCCTGCATCTCTATCCGCTCCCTGAACGACCCCGGCGTCATGGTCCTGTAGCGGAGAAAATTCCTAGTCAATGTCTTGGCATTATTATAACCCACATCTATGGCAATCTCCGTCACGCTCCGGTCCGTATGCTTCAACAGTTCCGAGGCCCTGTTGACCCGCACGAAATTCAGGAAATCCGGGAAATTCTTCTCCACCTGGTACAGCAGGATCATATTCAGTTCCTTGACGGACATCTTGAATTTTTCAGCTGTATTCTTGGGCGTCAGTTCCTGGTCATAATTCCTGTAAATATAAGCCACAATCTCATAAGCATCCCTTGTCATCTTAATATCACAGATCTCATAAACACTCTGGTATGTCTTCCTGAAATCATTGGCCTTCATTCCCACCCTTGCAGAAAACACCTTGCAGATATGGGAACTGTCCACGAACCCCAGAATCTCGGCCAGCTCCTCCATGGTGAAATTCGTATACAGCAGGAAATTGATGGTTTTCCCCACCCGCATCTCATTCAGCAGATCGAAAAAGGACAGCCCAGTGGTCTGGGTGATATAAGCGCTGATGGAGGACTCGCTCATATAGAAAAGCTGGGAGAGCTGGGCAAGAGTCAGTTTCTGGCTCAGATGGTTATACATATAATGCAGGATATCGCTCTTCTGGATATCGGTCCGCGCCGGCAGATCTGCCTTGCGCGCGCCGCTGCGCTGGAAACGTATAATCAGCTCTACCAGTTTGTTCTTCAGAAACAGGGAGTGGTAGGGATCTTCAGTGACAGAGGGCATCATGGATTCCATCCCGATCTCGTCCCGCAGCTGTTCGAAGATGCTGCGCACCGCCCCCAGTTCTTCCTGGCTGCAGCAGACAACCGGCTGGGCGCTCATGGACTCAATCAGGCTCACCCGCCGGCTCTCCGCATTATATGCGGTCTTGATCAGGGTATTGATATTGTCGAAATAGTAGGCAAGCAGATAATACTGAAGCGGGGCGTCCACCTGGATCACATCCGAGATCTGCCAGGGCAGAATGGATACAATGGTTCCCGGACACAGCTTGTACTCCCGGTCCTGCAGCTTCAGAATCCCGGAGCCCTCATTGATCAGCCAGAAGCGGGACATCTGGTGGATCAGGGGCGTGGTGGGCTTGTCGATGACCTCTGTGTCAAGGCTGCAGATCCTTCGGTAATCCTGGCTGGAGCAGTAAATGTCCTGGATGGGAACGGTTTTTTCCATGGGTGGGGCCTCCTTGCGTAATCCTTTATATTAGATATTACTACAAAAGGGTCCAGGAATCAAATTATCTCCCATTCTTGCCCAAAAGTATTTTATTCCAGTGTGATGGAATCCGGCAGTGATTCATGGGCGAAATAGTTTTGGACCACGGAGACGAACTGGCGGGCAATTTCAGACAGCCTGCTGGCATCGTTGTAGGCGGCCACAATGTCCCAGTGATAGTTCTGCTCTTCTTCCAGATGAAGGCATGTCAGCTTCAGCAGCGTCCGGTCCTCCTGGGAAATGTAGCGTTCCGGCACAATAGCCACTCCTGCGCCGCTGGCTACCATATGTTTCAGCGTGTTGAAGTTTCTGGTGGTAAAGACAATGGGCGGGGTGATTCCCACAAAATTGAAGATGATCTGGGAGACCGTGTTCAGGCGCTGCCCTTCATGCAGGGATACAAAGGGGGCGTTTTGGAAACGGTTCAGATCAACAAACTGGTTGTGGGAGCTGAACTTCTGATAGGTATACTGCATATAGGGACTTTCTGAGGCGATCAGCAGGCACATGTTGGAGCCCTCCACGGCAAAGGGCGGAAGAATATCCTGCATAGTGCCCATGGTCACTCATGTGGACAATATTGAACACGATGTAGATGTGCTTGTTACGGAGCAGGGCCTGGCGGATCTGCGGGGAAAATGCCCGGCGGAGCGCGCCCAGGTGATCATCAAAAACTGCGCTCACCCGGATTATCGGTGGGAATTATGGAAATATATGGAAAATGCTAAAAAAACTGGATATGGCCATCATACACCCCACGATCTGTCGCAGGCTTTTGGGATGCACCTGCGGTATCTGAGACAGGGGAGTATGAAGGAAAGTGAAAATTAAGTTAGATGGGCAGGTAGGACAGCGGGATTCTGTGCAGGGGGCAGGGGACCGCTGTTTTACTGTATTTAAACGGCACCAACCTCGGATTTTTGACTTAGAAATGTTTACATGGAGTCATTGTATATGTTATAGTTGTTAAATCATCTATCTGCATTTCATTTCCGGCTGTCTGGCCGGACAAGTCTGGTATCTAATTCTTTTCTATCTTATGGAGGTACGTCTATGGCATCTAACTCATTTCCATTCACTGATTTTGAAACGTTCGGCATTCCGCAGACTAAAGAAGCGGTTCTGAACAGTTTACAGGCGGATAGCCATGCCTATCTGCAGTTTATGGCGCTGACTGAACCGCTTCAACAGGATTTTCTTTCCTTCTGCATGGGCACGAAAGGGACTAAGCTTACCTATGATCCCTTCTTCAAGTTTGTGTTTGACCCGCAGAAAAACCCACACAGGCTGGAAGAATTCTTAAGTCTCTGCCTGGGTGTGAAGCTGGCTGTTGTGGCAGTCCTTCCCAATGAATCTGGCCGCATTTCGGAAGAAGGGTCCTTGCTGATTATGGATATTCTTGTGCGGCTGGAATCAGGCGCCCTGGTCAACGTGGAGATACAGCGGGTAGGATATTACTTCCCCGGGCCGCGCTGTGCCTGCTATTCCAGCGACCTGGTGATGCGGCAGTATTCCCAGGTTCAGTCAAACATGAAAAAGCTGGGGAAGCGCTTCTCTTATCAGGACATCAAAAAGGTGTACACCATCGTGATCATACAGAACAGCTCGAATAATTTCCATCTATTCCCAGATGAGTATCTCCACTATGCCAAACAAATCTTTAACACCGGTTTGCAGATGGATCTGATCCAGGAATATCTCATCATCCCTCTTGACATTTTTCTGAAATGCCCCCACAATAAACTTACAAGGCTGGATGCCTGGCTGTATTTTATTGCTTCAGATGATCCGGCGGATATCTTGCGCGTGATTGGGACGTATCCCGATTTTAAGGAACTTTACAGAGAAGTATTTCAATTTCGTTTCATGACAAAGGAGCTGGTGAGTATGTTTTCAGAAGGATTGAGATTACTGGACGCCGGTACCGTACAGTACATGATTGAGGATCAGAAGACACAGATTGAACAGCTGCAGCAGGAGCTTAAGCTGCATAAGCAGGCAGAACAGCAGCAGAAGGAGTGGGCTGAGCGGCAGAAGGTACAAGCTGCCAAAGACCAGGCCGAGATTGCCCGGCTTAAGGCTTTATTGACAAAATAATTCAGCGTATACTATTGTAATGTATAGAAGCACAGCAGCCAGGTCCGGCTGCTGTGCTTCTTATGTCTTATGGACCCATCTTCCCCCGCACCAGATCAATCAACGCGCGCATAGGCGGCGTCACCCATTTCCGTTTCAGGTACAAAAACTGTATCCAGGGCTCCAGGCAGAAGCCCTCTATATTGAAGAATTCCACCAGCCCGTCCTCCACATACCGTCTTGCTGCGAAGTCAGGCAGGAAGGAGACTGCATCGCAGTCCTTGATAAAGTCCAGGATGGTGGCGGAATTGCCAACCTCCAGAAATGGGGTCACGCTCTTCTCATGCATATTGAAGAATACGTCCAGATCCCGTCTGTAACCCACATTTTCCTCGGTCAGGATAAAGTCGTACTGCACCAGGTCATCCAGCGTGGGCGCTTCTTTCTGAAGCAGCGGATGCTGCTTTCTCACCACGAAGTTCACCAGCGTCTTTTCCTCAAAAAATTTAATATAGTTTTTGTTGTACACACGCTCACTGAGAATGCACAGCAGGTCTACCTCGTTGTGGTCCAGAAGGTCAAAGAGGATCTCCATGGAAGCACAGCGGATGACCACGCTGACCCGTGGATATCTCTCGTGGAGCTGCAGCAGGTAGCTGCTCAGAAAACTGTGGCTGATGGAATCAATAGCGCCTATAATCAGGGTTCCATGGGGCTCACTGCGGTGGAGCATATAGTTTTCCGCCTCGCTCTCCGCCTCGTTGATGCGTTCCGCGTATGCCAGAAATGAGGTCCCCTCAGCAGTGAGGCGCACATTTTTCCCGAACCGCTCAAACAGCTGCACGTTAAATTCCTCCTCCAGCTGGCTGATATGTACGCTGACAGTGGACTGGGTGTAGCCAAGAGCCGCCGCAGCCCTGGAAAAATTCAGCAGTTCCGCTACCTTGATAAAGGTTTTGATTGTTCGCAGTTCCATACAGGCAGTCTCCTTTTCCTATGAATAATTCAAATAGACTTCATTGATTTTATTCGTTTCACAAATACTTCCAGGCCCGTTATAATGAACGGGAAATACAAAAACAGCAAAAACTTACGAATAATGACGGAGGAAAAAAATGGAAAAGAACTATTTTATTGAACACTATTCAGTTGAGCGCAGGGGCAGCCTTTCCCTCAAATGGGATCTGTTGGAGGAGCGGTTCGGGGACGCTGATCTGATTCCCATGTGGGTTGCGGATATGGAGTTTAAAACCTGTGACTCCATCACAAAGGCACTGACAGAGCGGGTGAATCACGGCGTATTCGGCTATTCCTATGTGCCTCAATCCTACTATGACGCGTTCTTTGACTGGATGGAGACACGCCATGGATTCCGCCCTCAGAAGGAGTGGGTGCGCCTGGCCACCGGTGTTGTGGCGGCGCTGTACTGGTTTGTGAACTGCTATACCCAGCCTGGGGACGGGGTGATCATCCTGACGCCTGTTTACTACCCATTCCACAACGCGGTGAAGGATTGCGGCAGAAAGCTGGTTACCTGTGATCTTGTGAACAACGACGGGTACTTCGCTGTGGATTACCAGGCTTTTGAAAAATCTATTGTGGATAACGATGTAAAAATGTTCATCCTCTGTTCTCCCCACAACCCGGCAGGCCGTGTGTGGAAGGAGGAGGAGCTGGATCAAATGCTGGATATCTGCAAACGCCGCAATGTGCTGGTAATCTCCGATGAAATCCATCAGGATTTTGTGTTTGGAGACAATAAACATATCCCAGCTTCCATCGTGTCCGGCGGAAAGTACCAGGACAATCTGATTCTGGTCAATGCTGCCTCCAAGACATTTAACCTGGCTGCTCTGGTGCACTCCAACATTATCATCAGCGATCCTAAGCTGCGCGCCCAGTACGACCAGTATGAGAAAATGTACAACCGCACGGACTTCAACACCATGGGCCTGACTGCCACCGAGGCCGGATACGCCGACGGCGCAGACTGGCTGGAAGGGCTGAAGGCTGTGATCCAGGACAACTACAGCTACGTGAAAAGGGAGCTGGAGGAGGGAATGCCCGGTATTGTGGTAGGGCCTCTTGAAGGTACCTATCTTCCCATGCTGGATATGCGGGCTTTAATGGACCCTGACAGCCTGAAGGATTTCATTCAGAATAAATGCCGTCTGGCTGTGGATTACGGCGAGTGGTTCGGCGAACATTTCAAGGGATTTATCCGCCTGAACCTGGCAACTGATCCCAAATATGTGGAGATGGCTGTCTCCAACATGATCAGTGAATACAAAAAACTGTAATCTCACACATGAGGAGGGGCCATACGTATGATGTCCATTTTAAAAAGCTATAAAGATTCAATCTATCTGATTATCGGCATGGTAATCGGAGCGGTGGTGGGCCTGGTCTGGGGACCTGGCGCCCAGGCGCTGACACCCATTGCCGACGTGTTCTTAAACCTGCTGTTCTGCATCGTTGTGCCGCTGGTGTTCATCTCCATTGTCACGGCTGTGGCCAACTTAAAGAGCGGCAAGGAGATGAGCCGCCTGATGGTACTGATGTTCGCAGTATTCATCATCACACAGCTGATTGCCGCACTGTTAAGCGGCGGAATCATTGGGATACTGGAGCCGGCAAAAGGCGCGGTTCTCCCCACCGTATCTGAGCAGGTGGAGGTAAGTGATGTCAATTTCAACATTTTAAGCCAGGTTACAGTGGGCGATTTTTCTCTGCTGTGGAGCAGAAGCAGCCTGCTGGCCCTGGTGGTATTCGCCCTGTTAACCGGCATCTCCCTGCGGTCCGCAGCGGATAAAGCGCCCCGGGTCATCGAGCTGCTAAACCAGGTCAGCGAAGTGGTCATGAAGATGGTGGGCACCATCATGAAGCTAGGCCCCATCGGCCTGGGCGCGTACTTTGCCGCCATGATCGGCCAATTCGGCGAGAGCGTTTCCGGGCCAATGGCCAAGATGGTGCTGGTCACCTGGATCTATGCGTTCGTGTACCTTGTGACCATGGGTCCTCTGCTGTCCTGGATCGGGGCAAGGAGCATCGGCGTGCGCAAATACATGAAGCACTTTATCCGGCCCGCGGTCACTGCCCTTGGAACCTGCTCCAGCGCTGCCGGAGTCCCCATCAACATTGCGGTGGGCAAAGACATGGGAATCGAGGATGACGTCAACAGCGTGGTGATGCCCCTTGGCTGCAACCTGCACAAGGAGGGAGCCTGCCTGATTGTCATGATCACAATTTCCTTCGAGTGTTCCATGCTGGGACTCAATTTCTTTGAACCCAAAATGTTCCTTACAGCCGTGGTGGCGGCTCTGCTGGGCTCCATGATCACAGGAGCCATCCCCACAGGGGGAAATGTGATCATCATGCTGGTGATCTCCATGTTCGGTTTCCCAGCCCAGTCCATTCCGTTGATTATCCTGCTCCACACCCTGGTGGATGCACCTACAACCATGCTGAACGTGGTTGGGGATTTAAGCAGCGCGCTGATCATCGACCAGCGGATGAAACGAAAAACAGTGTAAGCCTGAAAGGCCATATTTAAT
>URUZ01000333.1 GCA_900551225.1 uncultured Clostridium sp. | reverse complement strand
CCTCTGCTGACCGCAACCAGCCCCAGCGGCGCCATGAGCAGGGCCACAAGCCCCGCCGCCGCCAGAGCGAACTGAAACATCGGTATGTGCAGACGGGTCATGAACCAACTCCCCGCCCGCTCAACGGCATACCTCGTGGCCCCATAGCCCCGGACCGTAAACCCCTGTTTCACAATCACCGCAAACATGGTGTAAATCACTGTTCCGACAATTCCTAATGCCGCGGTCCCATAATGCAATGTCCTTTTCATCCCATCCCCCTGTCCCTATGCTTCTTCCTGATTCAGAAATACGGCATTGGTCCAGGCCGTCCTTCCATACATGTCCGTGCACTCGATGCGCAGATAGGTTTCACTCCCATTTAATGGAATTGTGGCGCACTCCAGGCCGTCCTCTATTCTTTCGCACATCCGTGTCAGACCGTTGTTCACCTTGCCTCCGGTGATAAAATTGATCCGGCGTACCGGGCTGCATTTGACCCAGGCTTCCTTTCCATCGGTTCCCCAGTCATAGATCTCCGGCCCGGCCGAGGAGTAGAATTCCCCTTCCATCAGCGCCTCCGTGATCTTCTCCTGGGTCAGAGCCTCCGCCTTCACCATGATAAAACCGCCGCAGGCATCGTCAAACAGCCCCTCATTGTGGTTGTCGTCCGCAGCAAATGCGTAAATCTGTTTTCCCTGGCGCAGAATCATATCCCAGTATGTAACGTCATAGCCTGTGCCGCTCTCATTGACGGTATTATAATTGAAGATCTCCAGGCCGGTGAATCCCTTAACGTCTGTGAAGTCCTTCTCCTGGACCCGGGACCAGATGGGATGGTTGTAGATGGTGATACAGCCTCTGGAGCGCAGGTAATCGCTCATCTCCTGAGCCACTGCCCCTCCGTCCCAGCTTCCGTAATAGAACCGGGGCGGGATCTCCTCCCCATGGGTCATAAGCGGCAGATCCGCCTGGGCCCTCACACATTCCGGGCCCAGCACGCCATGAATATGGTGGACCTTGCGCCGCTCTGTCTTGGACTCGTCCCCCCACAGCACGGCGGAGGACTCCACCGCCGGGATAATGATGAAATCTTCCCTATTCAGCCGGCCCGAATAGTCCGAATATACATCATGGTCGCTGATGCCAAGAAAACTGTAGCCATGTTCACGGAACAGATCTGCATCCTCCTCGGGCGTCAGCATTCCGTCCGAATCAGTGGTGTGGCTGTGAAGATTCCCCTTGTACCAGTTGCCGCCTTCCTTAAATCCACCGCTTTTCTTCATGTGCACCTCCTAGGCTGCCTGCAATTTCAGGCAGTTGCTCTTTTTAATCTTAATATACACAATATTTCCATGATTGTACAGATGGAAACTGCGAAAAAGGGTATCTGCCTTCAGATCCACAGCGCCGGTTTCCACTGTGTAGCGCAGCACATTTCCATGGTAAATGGCAGCCCCAAATTACTCATGCCCAATCAGGCCGTATAGCATCAGATGGTTAAGCGCCTCGCCTTGCTCATGATTTTTATTCGAGTGCACATGCCTCGCCTGTAATTCCGTAATAGCAGTTAAAAATTCGACAATCGTTTCGGTGGGGAGCTTTGGGCTGATGGCCCCCTCTTGCCGGCCGGAGTCAATAAACGCGGTGAGAAGCTCAATCCGAATCCTCTGCGTACTTTCGGCGAGCAGGGGCAGCATCGCTTTATCCTCCAAAGCGGCAGCTGAGAACTGCTCCTCCAAAAGCTGCCGCGGCTGCTCGGCGCACAGTTTGACCGCTTGAAGCAGCCGTTCCTTAAAACTGTCGGTTCCCTCAAACAATTCAATCATCGTTTTGTTGGTATCCCGCATTAAAACACGGACGCATTTGTACAGCAGTTTTTCCTTGCTGCCAAAATAGTTATAAATGGAGGGGGCGGATACACCCGAGGCAGCGGCAATTTCGTTCACACTGACGGACGAGTAGCCGCGCTCCTGAAATAATGTAAGCGCCGCGCGGATCAGCGCGTCTTTTTTTGCCTGTGTCCGGATTTCATATTTTGACATGGCGGCTTCCCTCCTCTTTCATCTATTGTAAACATTTTTAATATTACTCTATATATTACAAAACCATCTTGACAATTACAAGCCCTCTGCGTTAAAATATTTTTTAATATATTGTGCTATATTAAAAAACTTTTAAAAAAGAAGGGATTCCCATGAACATCTTGATGATTGGACGGGGCGCCGTTGCGGCTGGGTATGGTTGGGCCTTTGAACACGCTGGGCACCATGTGCAGTTTCTTGTTCGGTCCGGCAGAGCTAAGCAGTACGGTTCCTCCATGGAGCTTAATATTTTGGATGAACGGGAGAATCCTCAAGGGCAAGCAGTGGCCGAGCGGTGGCCCGCCACGCTTTTGGAGGCTATCCCGGCGGGAGCGGATTACGATCTCATCCTTGTAAGCGTGAATCACAATCAGGTGGCGGAGGCGCTTGAGACCATCTCCGCCGCAGGAGGAGACGCCACGGTTCTCATCTTCAGCAACCTCTGGGACAGTATGGAATCAATTGCGGCAGAGCGGATTGTCTGGGGGGATGTATGCTGCTAACACCGCCGGCGGTCTGGGCTCGGAAATGATCGACCGGGTAGAAAACACCGCCCATCTCACACAGGAAGCACAGCAAAAATTCCCACAAGACGTTTATGCCCAGGCGGTGCGTTTTGGGATGGAGATTCCCCGGCTCACTGCCCTGGGGCCGTTTTTTCAAAACTAAATTTAAGGAGAATTGTCATGCAAAAAAACATTTTAGTGATTTCTTCCAGCCCGCGAATCGGCGGCAACTCAGATACCTTGTGTGCGGAGTTTGCACGCGGGGCTAAGGAGAGCGGACACACTGTGCAAACGCTGCACCTGCAAAAGATGAACATTCGCCCTTGCATTGGCTGCGAGGCGTGCCACCAGAACGGCGGAACCTGTGTACAAAAGGACGACATGGAGCAGCTCTTTGAAGCAATGTCTGTGTCCGATGTGCTTGTGCTGGCAACTCCGGTGTATTTCTATGACGTATCCGCCCAGCTCAAAACAATGATTGACCGTACTTACAGTAAGTTTTACACGCAGCCGGAGGTTTTCCACTTTAGAGAGGCCGTTTTTATCTCCACCTGCGAAGCGGGTGCGAACCTGTTTGAAATTCCCAAAATGCTGTATCAAAACCTGATTCGCAGCTTTGACCACCCCATAAAGGATCGGGGCATGATTTTAGAGAGCGGCGCAGGCGCGGCAGGAACAGTTTCCACCAAAGGAAAACAAGCCGCCTATCAGTTGGGACTAAGCCTTTAGCACAAAATTGAAACTCTGAATGCGTAGGAAAGGAGCGGATAGAATGAAAAAACTTGGATTTGGGCTGATGCGTCTGCCACAGACCGACCCGGATGATTGGAGCGCAGTGGATACCGCGCTGACCAGGCAGATGATTGACCGCTTTCTGGCGGAAGGTTTTACTTATTTCGACACTGCCTATGTCTACCACCACGGGATGAGTGAAAAAGCCTTTGGGGAGCTGGTGGCGAAGCGCTACCCACGGACTGCCTACACCATTACCACTAAAATGCCAGTGTTCATTACGAAAACCATGGAGGACTACGAGCGGATTTTTGACGAACAGCTGGAGCGCTGTGGTGTGGAATATTTTGACAACTATTTTCTGCACTCTCTGGGGAAGTCATACTATCCCGATGTGCAGCGGCTGGGCGGCTTTGAATTTATGGCGCGGAAAAAAGCGGAAGGAAAAATACGGCACATCGGTTTTTCCTTCCACGATGACGCCGAAACCTTGGAACAAATTTTAACCGACCACCCGGAGACTGAGCTGGTACAGCTTCAGATTAATTATATCGACTGGGAAAATGAAAGTATTCAAAGCCGCAAGTGTTACGAGGTGTGTGTCAAGCACGGCGTTCCGGTTGCTGTTATGGAACCCCTCAAGGGCGGCGCGCTGGCAAATCCTCCGCAGGCGGCGGCAGAGCTGCTGAGCGAACACAACCCCCATCTCAGCATGGCGTCATGGGGCATACGCTATGCTGCTTCTCTGGAAAACGTCATAGTGGTTCTCAGCGGCATGAGCACACCAGATCAGCTTGAGGACAACGTCAGCTATATGAAGGAGTTTCAGCCGCTGAGCGAAGCCGAGCAGCAGGCGGTGGCAAAAACAGTGCAAATTATTAACGACAGCATTGCCATTCCGTGTACCGGCTGCCGTTACTGCATTGAGAATTGCCCGCAAAAAATCGCAATACCGGAGTTTTTTGCCCTGTATAACGACTATGAGCAGTACGGTTTGCAGGGGGGTACGATGACCACCTATGGAAATCTGATATTAACCCATGGCAAGGCAAGTGACTGCATTAACTGCAAACAGTGTGAGGAGCATTGCCCGCAGCACCTGCACATCACGGACAATCTTAAGCGGGTGGCTGAAGTATTTAAATAGAGATATCTCCTTGGTGGCTATCAAGGATGGGTAAAATAAATGTAAATATTTTGAAATTCGGACATTGACTTTCCCATCAATCTGTTCTACAGTTATAAGTATGTGGACAGACGTTAGACATCTGCACAATTAAACCAGGAGAAATCACCTTATGACAAAAATAAAAAAAGTCGTGGACCAGGCCTACGACTATGTACTGAACAACATCCTCGCCGGCACATGGCCGGTAGGTTCCAAGATTCCACCGGAGACTGATCTGGCTGCCACCCTGGGAATCAGCAGGATGACCCTGCGCTCCGCAATCCAGCGCACCAACGCCCTGGGGCTTACGGAGACCAAGCAGGGTGAAGGCACCTATGTGACCCAGTTCAATATGTCCCCCTATTTCAATGACCTCTACAGCTTAAACCTGATATCCAACAAGAACAATGATATCCTGCTGTTCCGCAATTATATGGAAGTGGGAAGCATTTACACCTCCTTCAGCCAGCCGGACTTTGAGAAAAAGGTGGAGCATCTGGAGATGATCTACCAGAAGATCGAGGCGGCCTTAAACAGGCGTGATCTGGCAGCCTTCCACCTGGTGGACTATGAGTTCCACAGCTACATCTGGTCCCTGTCCGGCAACCGGTTCATCCACAGCATCACCGAGGCCCTGGATCTCCTGATCCGTGAGAATATGCAGCACAGCGCGGAGCTGCTCTACAATCCCGAGGACATCAATCCGCTGCTGGACTCCCACCGCTCCATTATGACAGCCATCCGCGAGAAGGATATCGAAGGCTGCTACCGGGCGAAATTCATGCATCTGAACGTGCTCATGACGCAGTAATAAAGCCCGTGTAATTTTAGAAACAGCACTCCCGTATCACAATCTCTTCACTGCATCCATTGCAAGCCCTGAGCGTTCGCATTCCTCCGCCCCAAGGGTTATCTGCCAGCACAGGGGGCTTCCCTTCATATGCTCCGCCGCATAGCTTAACCCATTGGTGCGCTCGTCCAGGAAGCTGCGGTCTATCTGGTCGGGATCTCCCAGAAGGATGATCTTCGTCCCTTTTCCCGCCCTGGTTATGATTCCCTTCACCTGGGACGGGGTCATATTCTGGGCCTCATCAATGATTAAATAGGTCCTCACAATGGATCTCCCTCTTATGAAATTCAATGCCTCCGCCTGAACCAGGCCACGGTCAAATATCTCGTCTATTTTCCCCTGAAGCTCAGATTCATTTTCATTGCGCTTTTCCTCACAGGAATCAATGAGCTGCTCCAGATTGTCTATAATGGGGCGCATGAGGGGGGAAATCTTTTCCTGCTCACCCCCCGGGAGGAAGCCTATGTCTGAATCGAACTGGGCATTGGGACGGCTGACCAGGATTCTGCGGTATTCCCCCGAGGGGTTGTTCAGCAGCTTTTCAAGCCCCACTGCCAGGGAATAGAAGGTCTTGGCAGTACCTGCCATCCCCTTTACAATCACAAGGGGCGCCCGGTCAGCAGGCTGCATCAGGGCCTCCTGGAGAAAATACTGGCCTGAATTCCTGGGCGCGGCTCCGTAGGGCCTGCCTTTTTTATAGTCCAGCCCCACAATCCGCTCCCCCTCCACCCGTCCAAGTACGGTCTTTTTGGCAGACTGGTCTGCCTTCAGGATTATGAACTGGTTTTCCCACAGTCTGGGCTTGGTATGTACGCCTTCCTGGTCTGATGTATAGACGATATCTACAGGAATTCCCTTTTTCTTAAAATCCTTAAAGCTCTCCTCCGGCGCATACACCTCCAGCCGGCCTGTATACTGCCCATTCCGCTCCGGAACCTGTTCAGCAAGGAAATCCTCTGCCTGGATTCCAATGATCTGCCCCTTAATCCGCAGTAAGATGTCCTTGGTGACAAGGATTACCTTACCGGCCTGACCGGTGTGCTCCTTCCCCTGCCCGCAAAGCCCCTTGCAGACCTTGAGGATGCGGTTATCCATCTTGTCCTCCGGAAGGTCGGCGGGAAGTTCAATGTCCACGAAATTCTTCTCCACCCGCAGGCTTCCGCCGTTTTCCAGGGTCACCCCGGCCAGCAGATCCCCTTTCTGGCGCAGTCCCTCCAGAAGCCGTATGGCTGTCCTGGCATTGACGCCTTTCTCGCCATCTGACTTTTTCAGGTTATCCAGCTCCTCCAGCACGGCAACAGGCAGTACAATCTGGTTATCCTCAAAACAGTGGATGGCATAGGGCGCCTGAATCAGGACATTGGTATCCAATACATAGGTTTTAATCATTCACAGGACTCCTTTATCATTATTTTTTAGACAGTTCCGTTATAATCATATCCCATATACCAGGATGATGTTACCAGGTTACTGTAAAGACCATGTAAATCAAATGGTAATTATACTGCAGACCTCATCCGGCAGTCCGTTATACTTTCTTGACAATAACGGTCCCCTGGTATAATATGGTAATTGTCAATACATATATCATTTGGAGGGATTTATTTATGAAAAAAAGAACATTTTCCGTATTACTAGCCACATCACTGGC
>URUZ01000332.1 GCA_900551225.1 uncultured Clostridium sp. | reverse complement strand
AACCGGGGCTGCTGTGGGGGCCGGGGCGGCAACAGCGATGGAAGCCGGCGCGGCAAAACCGCCTAGGTCCGAAAAGGCAGCAGGTTCGGATACCGGTGAAACGGCGGTTTCGGACTCCGGCAAAACAGCGTCTCTGAACCCCCAAGACGCAGATAATGGCCGGGAATGCCATTTGCTGCAGATCCGCCGGGGTGCGGAGATCAGGACACTGATTCCAATGATTCTGGAAATGCAGGAGAACATGGCATTTTCTGATTTCTGGGAATATTTTATGTGGGACGGATTTCTGGAGCTGGTGTTTGCATTTCCCCAGGGGGAGACTTTTGAGAAGGTGATGGAGGGGGAGCGTAATCTGGCGTGGCGCTATGGCCTGGGCCAGCAGATTCTGGAGACAGGGATTCTTCAGATGCTGCCGGGGTATCTGCTGCGGGAAGTGCTGGCGGAACGGGCTGTCTATGTGAACGGGGAGGGGAAACCTGGTTTTTATTATCTGCTGAAGGATTGGGAGAGTTATGGGCAGGTTACGGCAGGGGATGTGCAGAGAGGTCTGGGCGTCCTGACGGCGGAGCTGTTTCACAATGAGATAGCAGGCGGGCTGTACCCTGAGCTGGCGCAGTATGTGGAGAAGCTTCAGACGGAGGATGATGGTAAAGAACTGCTGGAGCTGTACCAGGATTATCTGCAGCTGCTTCCCGTGTGTTCCCAGGAGCGGAAAAAGGAGGGGAAGAAGCCACAGCTTTGGAAAGGAATGAAGAAGCAGGCGGGCAGAGTGTTTACCATCGCAAAGGTCTGCCTGGGACTTGTTGTGCTGGCAGCTGCGGCTGCGGCCATACCGGGGCTGTGGCAGAAGCACGTGGTTCCTGTGGTCCAGGGCGCCGCCCTGTGGAAAGCCGTGTATGTGGATGGAGAGACGCCGGCGCCTGAGACCATCCCGGCGGCCACCCCGTCAGTTCCGGAGGAGACGGAACAGGACCCGGATAACGGATATGGAGTGCGCTTTCGGGAGGACGGAAGTATTTGTTATGAGGGAGAACTGTTGAACGGGAGATATGAGGGCAGGGGAACCTTGTATTATCCTGATGGGACAGTTGCCTATGAGGGGGAGTTTGCCGCCGGGAAGAAAGAGGGAGAGGGCTGTCTGTACACGGACAGCGGACTGCTGTTCTACGAGGGCGGCTTCCATCGGGACCAGTTCCAGGGGCAGGGAAAGCTCTGCGACGGGGATACGGGCCGTCTGGTCTATGAGGGCGGTTTCGAGGGCGGGAAATACAGCGGGGATGGTATTCTGTACAACCCTGAGACGGAATTTCCCAGGTATGCAGGCGAGTTTAGGATCGGCCGCTATGATGGAAACGGCGTGGAGTATGATCTCAGCGGCAGTATGCTGTATGAAGGCGGATTTCTGCTGGGCAAAGTTCACGGTAAGGGAACGCTATATGACCCGGCTACAGGCGAGATATTGCAGGAGGGTGAATTCCGCAATGGAATCTATGTAGGTCTGGGGGCGGAGGATGAGGCAGCCGGAGAGGCTGCCCAGGAGTCCGGGGAGGACGCCCAAACAGTAAGCGCGGAAGCCGGAGGGAATGCCCAGGAGGCCGGAGCTGGCACTGGCGAGGACTCCCAGGGAACAGGCAAGGGCACAGGCGAGAACGCCCAGAGAACAAGCACCGGCGCGCCAGACCGCGCACCAGACGGATCTGGAAAGGCCGCCCCAGACGGCACCCAGGAACAAAACGAATCCGGCCATGACCTGTCAATCCCGGACCCGGCCGGCGGTCCCGGCGTATATAAACTGACGAAACCCCGCTGAGGCTGATACCCCTCAAAAAACCGCCACCAACTCACCTATCAAAGGAGGCAAATAATGAAAGAGCGCAGAACACCCTGGTTCTTCTGGAAAAAAGAGGATTCCGCCAACACCCCGGTCAAAAGGGATTACACCATTATTTCCTCCGTGGGCAATGGCCTGGTGAACCTTCTCAGGGACAATATGGCGCCGGACGTCATTTCCGGCAGGGATGAAATCGGTCTCTGTACGCCGGAGGAGCGCGGGGACATGGCGCTGGGCGTCTATCTCTATGATGTGCAGGAAAACGACCAGATGCGGGTTGGGGGGCTGCAGCCCCTGGATGACCGCCACATGCAGCTTCCGCCCCTGTACCTGTCTCTCCATTACATGCTCACCGCCTACTCTGACATTGACATCCGCTACCGTGAGGAGGAGAAGCACAGAATCCTCACCAGGGCCATGCAGGTGCTGTATGACCACCCCATTCTGGATGGTACCACCCTGCGCCCCACCGGCGGCAGCGGCAGCCAGGACGTGCATATCGAATACCTGAACCTGAAGCTGGAGGAGAAGATGGCAGTCTGGCAGAACATCCGCCAGAACTATCAGCTGTCCCTGTTCTACCGGATCACGCCGGTCTGCCTGGACTCCACGGTCCGCAGGGAGATCACCCGTGTCAGGGAGATCCAGCTGGGCGCGGACCTGGGAAATGGAGGTTGAGGAAATGACACAGCTCATGCGTGTGAGAAAAGCGGCCGCAGCCGTTCTCCCCATAGACGGATTCACCGGGCAGCCTCTCCAGGACAGCGTCCGTGTCCGGATGGAGGATGGAGGCAGTTTTGTCAGAAAGGAGAGCGGTATCGTGGTATTCTGGGATAACGGCAGCAGAGAGCGGCAGCTATTGGTGGACGGCCCATATTTTCACAGGGAGACGGTCAATCTGGATATGGGGAGGCTGGAACAAAAGTGGCAGCCCACATATTCCGTCTGGCTCCGCCCCTCAGGCAGCTACCCCTATCCCTCCGGCATCCGGCTCAGGGAAGGGAAGGCGGATCCCGGCACACTGATCCGCCGGCCCCAGGAGCAAACCGCCGGCCTGATCCGTCTCCTGCCTCCTGCCCCGGGCCAGGGACAGAGCAGCCTCTGCCTGGACGTGCCGGAGCTGCTTCACATGGAGGGAAGGACCCTGTTTCTGCGGAGCCGTGAGAGCGGCCGGGGCGAATACGCGACAGTCTGGGAGGAACGGTCCCGTTCCATGGGAATCTATGAACTGGAAATGCCTCCTGCGGGAGAATTCAGCGCCGGGGATACCCAGATACTGCTGGTGTCCGAGACATTTTCGGATGAAAATGGCTGGTACCGGATTCCGGAAATGTAGCATGCAGGCAGCCCACGGCCAGAGGGAGGGACGGATGAAAGGATATATCAAAAGGGGCCTGTTTGCCCTGGCGGCTGTTCTGGCCCTGGTTCTGTGGAGGGACCGGCTCCAGGCCGGCTATGAGCTGGAGGGGGTCAGCAATGCCATTGACCGCGGAGACGGACTCTGTCTGATTGACAACAATGGGGATACATACAACCTGTTTCTGACGGACTATGACGGCACCATCAGAGGCCGTATAGACCTTCCGAAGCTGGTGGACGGCTGGTGGAATTCCTACAGCAGCCTGACCGCCGATACGGATGGGCAGGTCTATGTATACTGCTATTCCAGGGCAATGGACTGGAATGAGACGCGCTCATCGGTTCTCCGGTGCGATTTCACGGAGGGCGGTCTGGAGCCGGTATGGGAGCTTCCCAAGGTAAAAATGATTCAGGTCCGCGTAAATGACGGCTGCGTCAGCTATACGGCCCCCGCGCCCAATGGCGGCACAGGCTTTTACAAAATGGATAAAAATGGAAACTCTGTACTGCAGGCCCAGATTGCCGAAACATTTTATTCTGTTAAACAGGCGTATTTCCACCAGGACTATGGCGCCATGTGGGCGGACCAGAACGGCCGTTTTTACAGGGATGGCCAGGAGCTGGGAGACGGCGGCAAACGGGATTACGCCAATATCCATGTGGATGAGGAAGGAATTTTCTACACGGATCTGTCCGATGGCTGGGTCAAGACCATCGGATGGGACCAGACACAGCCCACGCCCTTATTTGAGGCGGCTGCCACGGAGCTTATGAATCCCGCCCTGTCCTACATGGATGTGCTTCCCTTCCACTATGAAGAGAACGGCAGCTGGATTGCAGGCGTGGAGATCAGCCAGTCCAGGCGGGTATTCGGCCTGTTTGATGCAGAGGGCAGGCAGCAGAGCCAGATTCAGCAGGTACGGCTGCCTCTCTGGGAGCGCCTGGGAAATGCTGCCCGAACCGCCTGTTTCGGCATGGCCGTACTGGCCGCAGTCTATGCAGCCGGATGGCTGGCGCTGAGAAAAACGGGGGGCACAGTCCCCATTATTGTCCAGCTGCTGGGCCTGCTGATCCCGGTGATTATCATTGCCTGCCTGTTTTTCAACCACCGGCTGGAGAGGTCGCTGTCCAAACGGCTGGAGCGCATGGAATATGATCTTTTGTATGTGATTGCGGATCAGAAGCTAAGCGCCATAGACCCCGTGGATCTGATGGGCATGGATCTGGACAAGGTGCCAGATGATCCGCTGTACAGGAAAGTTTTCCCGGCCATGGACTTCAGCACGCTGAAAGCGGAGATCTATGAGCTGGGCAGCCAGGAGCGCCAGCCTGTGATTGCCAATGTCTATCAGTGGATTTTTATGTACAAGGACGGCGCACTGCGGTATCTGGAAGTATCTGGAAATCACTATTTCGGTGCGCGGGTGGCCTATGACAGAAATAAGCAGGAGCTGGACAAGATGCAGGAGGCCATGGATACCCAGCGCATCATAAAGACGGAGTACAATGATTTCAGCGGCGATTTCGTGGCCTTGTATGTGCCGGTGGTGGATCAGCAGGGCCGGTCCGTGGGCGTGATGGAGAGCGGGCTGAACCGCAGGATTCTCACCTATGAAGTGTACCGGCAGATGGAACAGGTATACCGCCTCTTAGGCGGCCTTCTGGGCTTGCTGGTGTTTATCCTGGCGTCCGTTCTTTCAGTATTCCTCTATCCGCTTACCAGGGTGAAGGCGGCGGTGGATGATCTGAGCAAAGGTAATCTGGGCCGGCAGGTAACTGTCCGAGGAAGGGATGAGGTGGCGGCCATTGGCAATGCGTTTAACCGGATGTCCGGCCGGCTGAAGGAGCAGATGGAATTTATCCAGGCCTGCTCTGATGGCTATGCGGCTTTTGTGCCGCGGCGGGTGCTGGAGATTCTGAAGCGGAAGGACATTACCCAGGTGAGGCTGGGGGATCAGAATGAGATTGAGGCCTCGGTGCTGGATGTGAACAGCGCGGCCTTCCAGGAGCTGTCCCGGTCCATGGACGGGGAGGCGCTCTATGGGATGATTAACCAGATGCTGGAGGAAATGATCCCTGCGGTGACAGCGGACCGCGGGGTGGTGGATCATATGGAGGAGGACGGGCTGACCGCCTACTATCCCCAGGATGGAGAGGGGGCGCTGCGGTCTGCAGTGTCCATCTGTGAGCGGATCAACAGCCTGAGAAGCCAGGGCAGGGAAGTGCCGCTGTACCGTGCCTCGGTGAACTACGGCGTTATCCGCCTGGGGATCGTGGGGGACCAGGGCAGAATGGCAGCCTCCACTATATCGGAGATTGTGGCCATGTCCGACTTCCTGATGGAGGCAGGGGAGCGCTATGGAGCGCGGATTCTGGTGACAGAGCCGGCCGCCGGGCAGATCCAGGACTTTGATAGTCGGTATCATGTACGTATGATCGGTTATATTCTCCGCAGAAAGACCGGGGAAATGGAAAAGCTCTACGATGTCTATGACGGCGATGAGCAGGAGGAGCGCAGAGCCAAGGCGGAGACTGCGGCTCAGTTTAAGGAAGGGATAGAGGCTTACCGGGCCGGGGATTACCGCGGGGCCAGACAGATATTTGCGGGGATTCTGAGGAGAAACGGGAAGGATCTGGCGGCCAGAACCTATGTGTACCGCTGCGACCAGTATTGCCAGTTCCAGGATGAGAAGTCGGTTCCGCCGTATCTGGAACAGTATTGATTTAGAGAGTGTGAATAGATAGAAGGAGGTTGGCCGGGATGGGACTATATGAACAGTTTTTCGACCAGGAGGAGGCCGACCGGCCCTACGGCTCCAACCAGGAGGCGGTGGATGATGTGCTGGCCCTGGTGGATCTGTATCTGAACATGGTATTTTACAACCGGGATGCCGCTGGGGAGCGCCTGGACATGAGGGGGGTGGTAATCACCCCTCAGGAGTTTAACTCAGCCCTGACGGACCGGATTTTGCGCGTGCGCAATATGGAGGACGGGCAGGAGCGCCTGTACTGCGAATCCATTGCGGCCGAGGCCCAGGCAGCGGCGGAGCATATGAGACGGCGGGCCGGGGCCTCCCGGCCCGCCCAACCCGGTCACCTCCCTTCATCCTTGCGGCCGCTCCGCCTCATGGAATGCCTCAGCCTGACCCCTCTGGAGTGTTTTTGCTTCTGTCTGTCTCTGGCAGGCGAGTATGACCGGAAATATGAGCGGATCTTCGGCTATGTCCAGGACAACGTAGGGGCCAGACAGCCCACTGTGGGCTTGGGAATATCTCTTTACCATATGGGTCTGGGGCCGGAGGAGCGGCAGAGGGATCTGTGGATTGGGGAGGACAGCCTGCTGTGGCGCTGCCTTTTGAAGGATACTGCCCCGCCGGAGGGAGAGTCCAGTCTGTCCAGACCCATGGTGTTGCGGCGCCAGCTGCTGCGTTTCCTGCGGGAGGGCATACTAATACCCAAAACTGGGAAAGCTTTGCCAGCCTGTCAGAGAGAGGTTCAGAGGGAGGCCCAGCGGGAAGCTCAGAGGGAAGCTGCCTGTACATCTCCCTGCCAGGCCTTCTGGAATTCTGCCGCTGCTGTCCGCCCGGCGGTCCCGCCGGAGGTTCTGGGTCCGGAAGCATGGGAGACGCAGAGTCCGCAGCCAGGAGCAGCCATGCTTGTGAGATTCTCACCTGGCTGTACCTGGCCGGCAGGTATCAAAACGCCGTTATATCATTTGACAGTGCAAGGGACGCAAATACCTCATTGGAATCGTTTCCCAGCGCTCCAGGCGAGCCCGCCCCCGCGTCGGCCCCAGGCGAGCCCGCCGCCGCGTCGGCCCCAGGC